>JASHPR010000520.1 GCA_030038015.1 Streptosporangiaceae bacterium | reverse complement strand
TCCCGCACGCCCCCGCGGTGCGGGCAGCGCGCCGCCGCCGGTGCAGCCGGATCACCTCGCCGGCCAGCCCGGCGGGTGCCCGGACGTCGGCGGTGAACCGGTCCATGCCGTCCCGCAGCAGCTCCTCTACGTTGGTGTGCATGCCTGTCACCTCTTCAGCTCCACTCGGTTCCGGTCATCGCCCGGCGCTGCCCGGTGCCAGCCGCCGGCGAGTTCCCGCAGGCGCCGCAGCCCGCGGGACGCCGCCGACTTGACGGTGCCTTCCGGCAGGCCGAGCACGGCCGCCGTCTCGGCCTCGGTCAGCTGTTCCCAGTACCTGAGCACCAGGACCGCCCGCTGCCGGGGCGGAAGCTGAACCAGCATGCGGACTAACGCGTCCCGCAGGTCCACCACGGCGGTCGGGTCCGGCGGCGGCGGCACGGCCGCCCGCAGCAGAAGCAGCTTGCGCTGCAGCACCCGTCGGCAGCGGAAACCGTCGGCGGCCAGGTTGTAGAGCGTGCGGCGCAGGTACGCCTCGGGATCGCCGTCGAGCCTGCGCCAGTGCCGCAGCAGCCGTTCCAGCGCGGTCTGCAGCAGATCCTGGCCAGCGTCCCGGCTGCCGGTGAGCAGCACCGCCGTCTGCAGCAGCCGGTCGGCCCGCTCGGCCAGGAAGCCCTCAAGCTCCCGCACCGTCCGGTCACCTGCCATCGGCCGTCCTCCTTTCGCCACCAAGCACGAAGGAGCCGGGCCGGCCGTTCCCCCCGGGACCATTCTGAACGTGACGCCGCCCGGTCACCGTGGCGCCCGCCGCTGCCCACCCTGGCGGCGGCGCCGGTCAAGGCTGGCGCGTGCGAGCCAGGTCGGCCAGCGCGGTCCTGGCGGCCCAGTCGCCGCACATGCCGTGCACACCGCCGCCGGGCGGGGTGGACGAGGAGCAGAGGTACACGCCGGGCAGCGCGGTTCGGTACGGGTTCCACCGTGGCACCGGGCGGAACACGGCCTGCCACAGCGTGCTGGCGCCGCCGCCGATGTCACCGCCGACATAGTTGGGGTTGTACCGCTCCATCTGCGCGGCGGTGCGGACCGACCTGGCCAGGATCAGGTCGCGGAACCCGGGCGCGAACCGCTCGATCTGTTCCTCGATCCGGCCGGACATGTCCACGTCCGAGCCGGGCGGCACGTGGCAGTAGCCCCACAGCGTGTGCATCCCGTCCGGCGCCCGGCTGGGGTCGACCACGCCCGGCTGAGCCACCAGGCAGAACGGGCGGCCGGGGTGCGTGCCCGCCGCCACCTCCGCCTCGGAGCGCGCGACCTCGGCGAACGTCCCGCCGACGTGCACCGTGCCTGCCTCCCGGCAGGCGGCAGCCTGCCAGGGCACCGGGCCGCTCAGTGCCCAGTCGACCTTGCACGCCCCGGGGCCGTACCGGAACCGGCGCAGCGCCCGGCGCTGCGTGGCCGGCAGCCGGTCCCCGGCGAGGGCGAGGAACTGGCGCGGGGTCACGTCCAGCAGCACCGCCCTGGCAGGCGGCAGGCTGCCCAGCGTCTCCACCCAGCGCCCGGTCTCGACCTCGCCGCCCAGGGCGGTGAGCTCGGCGGCCAGCGCGTCGGTGATCCTGGCGCTGCCGCCCTCGACGACCGGCCAGCCGGCCGAATGCGCGATCATCAGCAACAGCAGCCCGTACGCGGTGGTCAGCGGCGCGGTGAGCGGCCGCATGCTGTGCGCGGCCGCGCCGGCGAGCAGCGCCCTGGCCTCGTCGCCGCGCAGCAGCCGCGACAGCACGCTGGCGGGCGGCAGCCCCTCGATGCCGAAGCGGGCCACGGCGAGCGGGTGCCCGGGCACCGACCGCCCCAGCGGGGCGAGGATGTCTGGCAGGGTGCGCGGAACGTCGCGCACCAGCGGGCCGAGCAGCCGCCGGTAGGCGCGGCCGTCCGGCCCGAGCGCGCCCGCGGTCTCGTCCACAGAGCCGACGGCGGCCGCTGCGCGGC
Source organism: Streptosporangiaceae bacterium (assembly GCA_030038015.1). GTDB lineage: Bacteria > Actinomycetota > Actinomycetes > Streptosporangiales > Streptosporangiaceae > JASHPR01. The sequence goes on along the minus strand of JASHPR010000520.1, from coordinate 1,368 downwards.
CGCCGTCGAGAGGGTGCGCGAAAGCAACCTTTGGCGTCAGCAACCGGACCCCGTGCGCCGCCAGGTCGGTCCCGGCGAAAAACGGCGAGGCCCCGGCCAGCGGGTGGACCGCCGAGCACACGTCGTGCCGGAACCCGGGCAGGGTTAGCTCCTCGGTGCGGCAGCCGCCGCCCGGCGTGGCCGCGCCCTCGATGACGTGCACCGACAGCCCCGCCCTGGCCAGGGTCACGGCCGCGGCGAGGCCGTTGGGCCCCGAGCCGACCACGACCGCGTCGGCGGGGCCGCGTGCGCCACTAGAGCTCAATGACCTCGCCCTCCGCGGCCACGATCACCTCGAACGGGCCAGGCGCCCCGCCCGGCCCCGCAGGGAAGCGGCCAGGCGCCCCGCCCGGCCCCGCGGTGAGCCGGACGGCGAGCCGGTCGAGAGCCTCGTCGGTGCGGCCCGGCTTGTGGTGGGTCAGCGCGACCCGCCGCGCCCCGGCCCGGCGGGCGAGGCCGATCGCGTAGTCCACGGCCGCGTGGCCGAACGACGCCTCGGCCTCGATCTCCTCGGGGAACAGGAACGCGTCGTGCAGCAGCAGGTCGACGCCGCTGGCGAGCTCCAGCGCGTCCTGGTGATACTCGCCCCACCCCTCTGGCCCCGGCCCCAGGGCGGTCGGGCAGTGGTCGGGCAGGTAGGCGACCACGCTGGAACCGTCGCTGACCCGGTAGCCGAGCGTGGCGCCGCCCTTGTGCGGGATCTTCCTCGCCTCGATTGTGAAGCCCTCGGCCTTCAGCGGCCCGGGGGCGACCGTGCCGAACGTCCACGCGCCGCGCAGCCCGCCGGGCGGGATCGGGAAGTGCGGCGGCGACATGCCCCTGGCCAGCGCCGCTTCCGCGCTCGCGCCGTCCTCCTGCTCGGGCAGCAGCAGGCTGACCCGTGCGTCGTCGCGGTCGCCGCCGGTGAAGAACGGCAGCCCGTGCACGTGATCCCAGTGCAGGTGGGTGAGCATGATCGTGCCCTCGAACGGCTGGCCGCCGAGCAGTGTGGTGACCTGCCGCAGGCCGGTGCCTGCGTCCAGGACGAGGACCGGCCTGGCGGCGCCGTCGTGTGCCAGCGCGACACAGGAGGTGTGGCCGCCGTAGCGGAGGAACTCCGCGCCCGGCGCCGGTGTGGAGCCGCGGACCCCGCAGAGATGAAGGCGCACTCCCCTTACCCTAAGCCCCGGCCGTGGCAGCCGGGCCAGCCGTCGCAGCCGGGCCAGCCGTCGCAGCCGGGCCACCCGTCGCAGCCGGGCCACCCGTCGCAGCCGGGCCAGCCGCCGCAGCCGTCGCAGCCGTGGCAGCCGGGCTCGGCGCGGCCGCGGCTGCGGGGGCGACCTGGCGGCC
>JASHPR010000519.1 GCA_030038015.1 Streptosporangiaceae bacterium | reverse complement strand
ACCGCGGCGATCTCGGTGATGCCGGCCTGCTCGGGCAGCCATCCCGTGGTCTCCACGTCGACGACCACGAAGGCGGTGCTGCGAAGGTCGGCGGGGATCGGCGCGGTCGGCTCCCAGGTGGTCACGTGATCACCGTAGGGCCAGCCGCCGACAGTCCGGCTCAGGCGCGCCGTCCGGCCATCGGGGGCCCGCGGCACGCGCGCTGGCCGCGGCCCGGCCGGGCACGTTCGCACCCGCGGCACCCGTCCTGGCCCCGGCCCGGGATGCTCCGGCTGCCGCGGTATCCGATCCTCGGATACTGCGGCGCAGCCGATCCCGGCCACACCGTCGACGTCGCGCCGGTTGAGCCCACCGCCGCGCGCGTACTTCGCGTACTTGCTGACGAGACGACCGGGCGTGCGGGGTGGTGCGCAGGCCGCCGGCCCAGCCAGCCGGCCCTTGCCCGGTTCGCCGCCGCGCGGCCTGAGCCGAAAACGCGCACTCAGGCTGGGCCAGAGTGCGCGAAGTGGTTGAATGCACCACCCGAACCTCACTAATGTCAGGCGCGAGCCGCATCGCTCAGCAGTCGCCGCCTCGGCGACGGCGATCGGCCGCCGCCGAGTCTCCGCCGCTGGCCCCCGGGCCAGCAGGAGAGCCGGGGAACCACCGGAGGACCACCGGGCGCTGCCAGGGGATGCTCCAGGGGTGAATCGGTCCGGCCCGCCGGATCGTAGGGCGCGCTTCCACAGCCCGAACCCGTCAGCTCACCCGGCAGGCGGACAGTGGAAGAGGAGCGTGTCACGCACGTGCGTACGCGGTCATCGGGCAGCACGACACGGATCGGTGCCCTCGGGCGCCGCGGCGCGGCCGTCTCGCTCGGCCTGGTCGCGGCCGGCGCTCTCGTCATCGCCAGCGGCGCCGCGGCCGCGGCGCCGCAGCCCACGGTCACCCAGGTCCAGCAGAAGCTCGACAAGCTGAACAACGAGGCGCAGCGTCTCGACCAGCAGTACGACCAGGTCCAGCAGGAGCTGTCGTCGGCCAGCCAGCAGCTCGCGCTGGCGAGCCTGGAAGCCGGGCGGTACCGCTCGCGGTTCGACGCGATGCGCGCCCAGGTCGCCCAGATCGCCACGGCGGCCTACGAGGAAGGCAGCCTCATCACGCCGGAGGCGCTGCTCACCGCCAGCGACCCGCAGCAGATCCTCAACCAGTCGTCGATCCTGCTCGAGCTGTCGTCCAGCAACAGCGCCGAGATGAGCGCGTTCCTGGCGGCGGCGCGGCAGCTCTCCGGCGCCCAGGCGTCGGAGAGCCGGGTAAGGGACGGCATCCTTGAGCTCAAGGACCGGCTGGCCGCCCAGAAGAGCTCGCTCAACAAGCTGATCAGCCAGCAGCAGGCGCTGCTGGCGCAGCTCACCCCCGCGGAGCAGGCAGGCACCGGGCCCGGGGGCAGCGGCAGCATCGGCGGCGACGACCCGCTGCCGACGAGCACCCAGGCGGAGAAGGCGGTTGAGTTCGCCTACGACCAGCTCGGCTGCCCGTACGTCTACGGCGGCACCGGGCCGTGCCAGGACGGGTTCGACTGCTCCGGGCTGACCCAGGCCGCCTGGGCCTTCGCCGGCGTGGCGATCCCGCGGACCAGCTACGAGCAGGCCGACCTGCCGGCGGTGCCGGAATCCGAGATCGAGCCCGGCGACATCCTGGAGTTCCTCGGCGACGGGCACGTCGGGCTCTACGTGGGCGGCGGGTACCTGATAGACGCGCCGCAAACGGGCGAGGACGTCGAGAAGGTCGCGTTCAGCGGCTGGTACCAGGAAAACTTCGACGGCGCCGTCCGCCCGTAGGCCACCAAGGGCCTGTGCCCTGGTTTTGTCCGGCGGGAACCGGACAAAACCAGGGCGTTAACCTGATCGGGCGCCCGGATCAGGGACGGCGGGCCGCACGACGGGGGAGCGCAGGTGCCGAAGGTTCTGATCGTTACCAACGACTTCCCGCCACGCCGCGGCGGGATCCAGTCGTTCGTGCACGCGCTCGCGTGCGGCCTGCCGGCCGGGTCCGTTGTCGTGTACGCGCCGTCCTGGGAAGGCGCCGCGGCGTTCGACGCCGGGCAGCCGTTCCCGGTGATCAGGCACCCGACCTCGCTGATGCTGCCGGTGCCGGGGGTCGCCCGCCGGGCGGCCCGGATCCTGCGCGAGCACGGCTGCGACACGGTCCTGTTCGGGGCCGCGGCGCCGCTCGGGCTGCTGGCGCCGTCGCTGCGCCGGGCCGGGGCGCGCCGGGTGGTTGCCATCACCCACGGCCACGAGGCCGGATGGGCTGCCCTGCCGGGAGCGCGGCTGCTGCTGCGCCGGATCGGCGACCAGGTCGACGTGCTCACCTACCTGGGCGAGTACTTCAGGGTGCGGCTGGCGCGGGTGCTGTCGGCCGATGCGGCCGCGCGGATGGCGCGGCTCGCGCCCGGCGTGGACACCGCGGCGTTCCGGCCAGGGGCGGGCGGGCGCGTGATCAGGCAGCGGCTCGGCCTCGGCGACCGACCGGTGGTCGTGTGCGTGTCGCGGATGGTCCCCCGCAAGGGCCAGGACACGCTGATCCGGGCCTGGCCGCAGGTGCTGGCCGGGATGCAGAGCCAGAACGTGCCGCCGCCATCCGCCGGGGCCCCGCTGCCTCCGGCAGCCCCAGCTCGGCCCGGGGCGGACGGCGGCCCGGTGCTGCTTCTGGTCGGCGACGGGCCGTACCGCGCCAGGCTCGCCCGGCTGGCGGAGCGGGTCGGCGTGGCCGGATCGGTGGTGTTCACCGGGCCGGTCCCCGCCGCCGAGCTGCCGGCCTACTACGACGCGGGCGACGTGTTCGCGATGCCCTGCCGCACCAGGCGCGGCGGCCTGGACGTGGAAGGGCTGGGGATCGTCTACCTCGAGGCCTCGGCGTCGGGGCTGCCCGTGGTGGGCGGCGACTCGGGCGGCGCCCCCGACGCCATCCTGCGCGGCGAGACCGGCTACGTCGTGCCCGGGCGGGACGTGGCCGCGGTGGCCGGGCGGATCGCCGAACTGCTGGCCGACCCGGCAGGTGCCAGGGCCATGGGCGAGAAGGGCGCCGCGTGGGTCGACCGGGAATGGCGCTGGGACCTGGTCGCCGAGCGGCTCCGGGCGATCCTGGCGTACTGACCGCGGCGGCGGCCAGCGGCCGGCCGTGCTGCCCGTCAAGCCTCGTTGTACAGGGCTTCGATCTCGGCCGCGAAGTCCTTGGTAACGACGTTCCTGCGCACCTTCAGCGACGGCGTGAGATAGCCGTTGACCTCGGTGAAGTCCGACGGCAGGATCCGGAAACGCCGGATCGACTCGGCGCGGGAGACGGCGTTGTTCGCGTCGTCAACGGCGGCCTGGATGTCGGCCAGGAGCTCGGGGTCGCCGGCGACATCCGCGTCCGCGGGCCGCCCGTGCTGCGTCCGCCAGAACGCCAGGCCCTCCTCATCCAGCGTGATCAGGCAGGCGATGTACGGGCGGCCGTCGCCGACGACGACGGCCTGGCTGATCAGCGGGTTGGCGCGGAGCCTGTCCTCGAGCACCGCCGGGGCCACGTTCTTGCCGCCCGCGGTGACGATCAGCTCCTTCTTCCGCCCGGTGACCCGCAGGAACCCCTCATCGTCCAGGCTGCCGACGTCGCCGCTGTGCAGCCACCCCGCGTCGTCGAGTATCTCGGCCGTTGCCGCCTCGTTTCGCCAGTACCCAGGGAAGACGTTCGGGCCCCTGAGCAGGATCTCGCCGTCGTCAGCGATCCTGACTGCCACGCCGGGGAGCGGCTGGCCGACCGTGCCGATCTTGTTGCGGCCCGGCCGGTTCACGGTGGCGGCGGCCGAGGTCTCGGTCAGCCCGTAACCCTCCAGGATCGTGATGCCCGCGCCGCGGAAGAAGTGGCCGAGCCGCTCGCCGAGCGGTGCACCGCCGGACACGGCGTACACCACGTTCCCGCCGACCGCCGTCCTGAGCTTGGCGTAGACAAGCCGGTCGAACAGCGCGTGGCGCAGCCGGAGGGCCGGGCCGGGGCTGCCCTCACCGCCGGCCGACCTGCTCCAGGCGATGGCCGTGGCCACGGCGGCGTCGAAGATCCGCTGCTTCGCGCTGCTCGCGGATGCCTGCTGCACCGCGGTGTTGAAGACCTTCTCGAACACCCGCGGCACGGCCAGCAGGAACGTGGGCCGGAACTGGGGCAGCGCCTCGGCGACGGTCACGGTGTCCGCCCAGTGCCCGAGGATGGCCCCGGACTCCAGGCAGCCGACCTGGATGATGCGGGCGAAGGAGTGGGCGAGCGGCAGGAACAGCAAGGTGGAGCTCCCGGAGAGGTCGAAGACCTCGGGGAGCGCGCCCTGCACCGCGTTGCGCACGTCGGAGAGCAGGTTGCCGTGGGTGATCTCGCACCCTTTCGGGCGGCCGGTCGTGCCCGACGTGTAGATGATCGTCGCCAGGTCGCCCGCCTTCCTCGCCGTCCGGTGCTGCTCAAGCTGCTCGTCGGTGACGCCGGCGGGGTCGGAGCCGGTGGCCAGGCCGTCCGGGCCCTCGATCACCCAGACGTCCGTCACGGCCCCGACGCCTGCCTGCCGGATCGCCTCGGCGTGCGCTGGCGTCTCGGCGAATGCGGCGCGCGCCCCCGAGTCGCTCAGGATCCACTCGATCTGCTCGGTGGACGAGGTCTCGTAGATGGGGACCGTGACCGCACCGGCGGTCCAGATCGCGTAGTCGGCCAGGGTCCACTCGTACCTGGTCCGCGACATCAGGGCGACCCGGTCGCCTGGCTCGATGCCGGCCGCCACGAGCCCCTTGGCCAGGTCCGTCACCTCGTTCCGGAACTGCCCCGCCGTCACGTCGTGCCACCGGCCGCCGCTCACCCGGCGCATCACCACCGCGTGCGGCTCCTTGCTGGCGCGGGTGAAGACCACGTCGGCAAGGCTGGCCGCGGCCGGGACGTCGACCAGGGCGGGGATGCTGTACTCGCGCACGGTGCCTCCTGTCTGGCCCGCGCCACGCGCAGGCCTCCATGGAACCTATACCGCCACCCGGCCCTGCTCTATTACTCCGCCCGGCAGTATTTGCCTAGGGTGTGTGCATGCGGGTGCACGTGGTCAGCGATGTGCATGGCCGGGCCGACGCGCTCGCGGCCGCGGCCGACGGCGCGGACGCCCTGATCTGCCTCGGCGATCTGCTGTTGTTCGTGGACTACGCGGACCATACCAAAGGCATCTTCGCGGACCTTTTCGGTGCCGCCGCGGCCCGGGAGTTCATCGCCCTCCGCGCCTCGCAGCGGTTCGACGATGCGAGGCAGATGTCCGCCCGGCTGTGGGCCGGGCTCGACGGGGACCCGGCCGTTCACGTGGAGGCCGCCGCGTCGCGCCAGTACGCCGAGCTGTTCGGCGCGCTGCCGTCGCCGTCCTACCTCACCTACGGGAACGTCGACATACCGCGGATGTGGGCGCCGCACCTGCGGCCCGGCCACCGCGTGCTGGACGGCGAGCGGGTGGAGATCGGCGGCCGGTCGTTCGGCTTCGTCGGTGGCGGCCTGCGCACGGTGTACCGGACGCCGTACGAGATCGCCGACGAGACCTACGCGGCCAAGGTGGCGGCGGTGGGCACGGTGGACGTGCTCTGCACGCACATTCCGCCCGCCGTGCCTGAGCTGCTGTACGACACGGTGTCGCGCCGGATGGAACGCGGCAGCGAGGCCCTGCTCGACGCCGTGCGGCAGACCCAGCCGCGGTACGTCCTGTTCGGGCACGTGCACCAGCCGCTGACCAGCCGGGTCAGGATCGGCCGCACCGAGTGCGTCAACGTCGGGCACTTCCGCGCCACCGGCACGCCCTACACGCTTGAGTGGTAGCCGCCCGGGCGAGGTACCCTCCGAGGATGACGGACAGGACCTCGTCGAGCATCGTCATCGGGATGCCGCGGAAGGATGTCATGGCGGTGATAGCGGATTTCGCGGCGTACCCGGAATGGGCGACCGGGGTGCGCTCCGCGGAAGTGCTGTCGTCCCGGGATGGCCGGGCCGCGACGGTCAGGTTCACCCTGGACGCCGGGGTGATCAAGGACAGCTACGTGCTCGGTTACGACTGGGACGGGGACGCGGCGGTTCGCTGGGAGCTCGCCGAGGCCGGGTCGGTGATCTCCGAGATGAGCGGCCAGTACGAGCTGGCGGAGCGGGACGAACGAACCGAGGTGACATATGAGCTCGCTGTGGGCATCAAGGTGCCGATGATCGGGATGCTCAAGCGCCGGGCAGAGAAAGTGATCATCGACACCGCGCTCAAGGGGCTCAAGTCGCGAGCCGAGACCATCGGGAGAAGCCGATGACCACGCAGCCCGGCAATCCAGATGCAGGCCGGCGGGAGGATGCGGACGGCGGCGGCGCCGGCCGTGAGGCCCCCCGCGGCGCCGGCCGTGAGGCCCCCCGCG
>JASHPR010000518.1 GCA_030038015.1 Streptosporangiaceae bacterium | reverse complement strand
GGCGATGGCCCGGCAGGGGGCGCCGCCCGCGGCCGGCCGGGCAGGCAGCCGGGCCGGAGATCCGGCTCGCTACCCGGGGAAGCCGAGGCTGCCGACCGCGGACGCGACGCTGCCGGCGTCCACCGCCGTTGCCGAGGACCACGCGGCGGCGCACAGGGCGCGCAGGCCGTCGATGGCCGCGCCCCCGCCAGCGATCTCAAGCCGATGGGCATGGCCGTCGTAACTTCCCTGAACGTTACGCCGCCGCGCGATCCAGCCGCCGCAGCGGAACTCGTCTCCGGCGGCGGTCACCGGCGGGTGCGGCTCGAGCAGGCCGGACAGGTCAGGGGAAAGGTAGGTCGGCCGCTGGTGCGGCGGGGCCAGCACGGCGTCGGCCGGCCCGGTGACCCCGGTCAGCACCAGCAGGCTGTCCGCCCCCACCCGCACCGCGCCCTCGATGTCGGTGTCCAGCCGGTCACCGACCACCAGCGGCCGCTTCGCGCCCGTGCGCGCCACGGTCTCGGCATGCAGCGGCGGCTCTGGCTTGCCGGCCACGACCGGCTTCGTGCCGGTGGCGGTCACGATCACCTGAATCAGCGACCCGTTGCCCGGCTGCAGGCCGCGCGCGGTTGGCAGCGTCACGTCGGCGTTGGACGCCACGTACCAGGCGCCGGCCCTGACCGCCAGCACGGCCTCGGTCAGCACGCCGTAATCCACGCCAGGCCCCCAGCCCTGGACGACCGCGGCCGGCCGCTCGGCGGCGGTCGACACCGGCCGCAGCCCGCGCTCGCGCAGCGCGAGCCGGAGCCCGATGCCGCCGACCACGAGCACCGGTGCTCCCGGCGGCACCCGGTCGGCGATGAGGTGCGCGGCGGCCTGCGCGGAGGTCACCACCTCTGACCGGTTAGCCGGCACGCCAAGCCGGCTGAGCTGGGCGGCGACCGCCGACGGGGAGCGGGAGGCGTTGTTGGTGACGAACGCAAGCCGCATCCCCGCGTCCCTGGCCTTGGCCAGGGCCTCGGGTGCGTTGCGGATCGCCGCGCCGCCCAGGTACACGACGCCGTCCAGGTCGAGCAGGGCGGCGTCGTAGGACGCGCTGAGCGGGCGCTCGCTCGCCCGGGGCAGCCCGGATTCTGCCTCCCGCTCGCTTGGCCGGGCGACGACGCGCTCAGATGCCACGAAGCTTCCGTTCTGGGTTGTCCGGTTCTGCGGCCTGGCTCCTGGCCCGCAGCGTAGCGCGGACGCTGCGCAGCGCATCGGCGTAGTGCCGGCGGTCGGGCTGCATCGCGGCGGCCAGGGCGAGGTGCTCGGCGGCGGCGCCGGGGTCCCCGGTCCTGGCCAGGGCCAGCCCCAGGCCGAACTGCGCGTAGTCGTCGCTCGGGCTCGCCTCCACGATCCTGCGGAAGTTGCCTGCGGCGGCGGCATACCGCCCCGCGTCGAACTGAGCCCGCGCCAGCGCCTCCAGGACGCTGCGGGAGTGCGGCTCGGCCGCTGCCGCCCGCTCGAGCAGCTGGGCGGCAGCCGCGGCGCTGCCCCGGCCCAGCAGATCGAGCCCGCGCCGGTACAGGTCGTAGGTATCACTGCCGGCGGCATCCCCGTCATGCCGGTCATTCCGGTCGTCCCCGGCAGACGGCTCTTTCCCGCGGCGGGAATCCTGGCCGCCGGCTGGTCCTTCTGACATATGTGCAGATCCTTCCGTCCGGCCACGAGCCAGCGCGAGCGGGGCTCGCGCTGGCGCCCTTCCGCGGAGTCCGTTATGCCCGGGATCGGGTCAGCGGACTCGCCGAGGTCACCTCTCCACCGTACGACGTCATCGCGCACGACATAGAGGACCAGTTGTTCGCGGCCGACCCGCACAACGTGGTCCGGCTGATCCTGCCGCGGCACGCGCCCGGCCACGGGGGCAGCGCCTACGGCGACGCCGCGCGGACCCTGCGCGAGTGGCGCCAGGAGCGGATCCTCGTCCCCGACGCCGACCCCGCGCTGTACGTGTACGAGCAGGCGCTGCCCGGCGGGACGGTCGTCCAGCGTGGGCTGATCGGCGCGCTGCGGCTCAGCCCGCCCGAGGCCGGCGTGGTCAGGCCGCACGAAGACGTCGCGCCGGGGCCGGTGGCGGGGCGGCTTCAGCTCATGGAGGCCACCCAGGCCAACCTGGAGCCGATCTTCCTCCTGTACGACGGCGGGGCCCGTGGCGCATCGGCGCGGCTTAGCGACGAAGCCGCCACCCTGTGGCCGCCGCTGGCCGAGACAGTGACCGGCGACAGGATCCGGCACCGGCTGTGGGCGATCGCCGATCCCGCCGCGCTGGCCGCGATCGCCGATGACCTGGCGCCGCGGGACGCGCTGATCGCGGACGGGCATCACAGGTACGCCGCCTACCGCAAGCTGCAGGCCCGCCGCCAGGCCGCGGGCGACGGGGCTGGCCCCTGGGACTACGGGCTTGCCCTGCTCGTGGACGCCTCGGCCTACCCGCCGGAGGTCGGCGCGATCCACCGGGTGATTCCCGGGCTCGCCCCGGAGGCCGCCGCCGAGCTGGCCAAGTCGGCCTTCACCGTGCGGAAGCTGCCCGGCGGCACCGGGGACCTGCCCGCCGCGCTGGCCGAGCTCGCGGCCGAGAGCGAACACGGCCCGGCGCTCCTGATCGCCGGCGGCGGGGACGTGCGGCTGCTCAGCGAGCCGGACCGGGTTCAGGTCGACGCCGCCATGCCACCCGGCCGTTCCCCGCTGTGGCGCAGCCTGGCAGCCTCCGTGCTGCAGGAACTCCTCATGGCCCGGATGTGGCGCGTCCCCTGGGACGCCGTCCGGATCGTGCACAACGACGTGGGCGCGGCGGTGGCAGCGGCGGACGAGACCGGCGGCACCGCGGTCATCTGCCCGCCGATGCCGGTGCAGGACGTATATGCGCTCGCCGCGCAGGGCGAGCGCGTGCCGCGCAAGTCGACCTCGTTCGGCCCCAAGCCGCGAACCGGGCTGGTGCTCCGGACGTTCGCCGAGGGCTGAGCGACCCTCAGGCCTTTCTGACGTACAGCTCCAGAGGCGCCCAGTGCCCGCTGAGCCGGACGAAGTTGCCGGCGAAATAGGCCCTGAGCTGCGGCGTCCAGGCGATGCGATCCGGGTTGTAGGAGGTCAGCAGGACATAGCTGGCCTTGCTGAACGCCTGTCGCCACAGCGTGGCGATGGCCGGGACGCTCCCTGCCGTGGCCGCGCTCTGGCCGTGCCCCAGCGCGTAGCTGGTGCCGGTCCCGTCGACGATGACCGAGCAGCCGGGCACCGAGCTGTCGAACCTGCCAAGGGAGATCAGCAGTGAGGCCTGGTCGGTGGCCACGCACGCCCCCGGCGGGATGACCCGCTCGATCGCCGGCAGCGCGTCGGCGTACGTCGGCGTGGGGCTGTAGTCAGCTCCCGGCACGGCCAGCGGCAGCACCAGGAGGACAAGCCCCGCGGCCCACACGGCCGAGCGGCGCGCCCGCCGCGGCAGCCCCGGCCAGCCGGCGAGCAGCCGGGCTGCGGGCAGCGCGAGCGACATGCCGAGGAACGGCGCGAGGAACGCCGGGTAGTGGTAGTAGAAGTCGTCCGGCACCAGGAACGCGAGCACGATCAGCGCCGTCGTGGCGAGGGCGAACGATTCCAGCCGGGCCGGCCCGCGGCCGGTGACCCGCCAGGCCGCGATCTTCAGGCCGAGGACGATGACGGCCAGGCAGATGGCTGCGGCCAGGAACACGCCGGTGCCCAGGTCCCAGGCGGTCAGCCCGGTCAGGTACTGCAGCCGGAAACCCAGCGGGGTCCGCGTCCCCGTCCTCACCAGCTGGGCTACGACGACGCTGTCATAGAAGCGCCGCGGAGCCAGCGCGGCGAACGGGATCACCGGGATCAGGAAGCCGGCCGCCACGCCGGCCAGGAACCTGGCCAGCTGCTTGTACCGCGGCAGCAGCAGCACCGCGATCACGGCGACGGGGATGATCGCCCATACCTTGATCGCGCCGGCGAAGCCGAAGGCCGCGCCGCCGAAAGCCAGCCTCTTCCAGCTGGTGGCCGGCCTGTCGCCGTCGAACACGGCCACGGCCCCGGCCAGGCAGAACGCCGTCAGCCAGGGCTCCAGCAGCACCGTGTGCGCGGCCTGCGCGCTGCCCGGGTAGATCGCGATGACACCGCAGGTCACGATCGTTGCGAAGACTCCCCGGTGCCGCACCAGGAGGCCGCCAAGCACCACGGCGGCGGCACTGGCGAGGACCGTGAGTATCCGGCCCGCCCCGATCGCCCAGGCGGTGCCTGCCAGCTTGGAGACGGCAGCGGCCGGCGCCATCAGCAGCACGATCCCCGGCGGCTGCACGATGATGAAATCCCGGTACGGCAGGACGCCCTGGATCAGCCGGAGCGCGCTGCCGAAGTCGGCGCCGTCGTCGTAGTCGCCCACGCCGAGCAGGTGGCCCGGCTGGGCCAGCTGGACGCCGCGGATCGCCAGCGCGACGAGCGTGGCCACGACCACGACCGCGCCGGCCGGCGTGAGGGAGAACGGCAGCCGCGCGCCTCGCAGCCGCGAGAGCCGCGCCGCCGCGCTGCGCGGCGAGCCAGCGGCCTGCCGCACGGTCGTTCCGCTCAAAGTTGGCTACTTCCGCAGGCGTCGAATCGCGTCCAGATAATACCGGCTCGCGCTTGGCGGCCGGCCCGGCACCAGGCAACGGGCAGGCGCGGCTCGGCGGTCCGCGCGGTCAGCACCTGGTCTGCGAAGATGTCGCCGTGAGCAGCGCAGCAACGGCGCCGGGCGCGGCCGACGCCGTCGTGAGCCTCGGCCATGACGTCTACCAGATCGACACGCTCATGGCCGGGTTCGAGCGGATCACCGCGGGCTACCTGATCCGGTCCGGCCGGCCCTGCCTGGTGGAGACGGGGACGGCGCCGTCGGCTCCCGTGGTCAGGGATGCGCTGGCCGGCCTCGGCGTCGGCCCCCATGACCTGGCGGCCGTCGTGGTCACGCACATCCACCTGGATCATGCCGGCGGCACCGGCGACATCGCCCGGATGTTCCCCGGCGCTCAGGTCGTCGTGCACGAGCGCGGCGCGCGCCACCTTGCCGACCCGTCGCGGCTGATGGCCAGCGCGCGGGCGGTGTGGGGCGACCAGCTCGACGGGCTGTTCGGCACGCTGGCGCCGACGCCGGCGGAGCGGCTCCGGATCGTGGGCCAGACCGGCACGATCGACCTCGGCGGCGGCAGGCGCCTGGACAGCCACCACTCCCCCGGGCACGCCAGGCACCATGTCGGCCTGATCGACTCGGCCAGCGGCGACCTTTACGTCGGAGACGCGGCCGGCGTCTACATCCCGGACACCGGGGACCTGCGGCCGGCCACGCCGCCGCCGGATTTCAACCTGGAGGCGGCCGTGCAGTCGCTCCGCACGTTTGCCGCGCTTCAGCCCACGCGCCTGCTCTTCAGCCACTACGGCCCGGTCGGCGCGGTCGAGGAGACGCTGGGGCGCGCTGCCGAGGAGATCAGCGTATGGGTCGACGAGACCCGGCGAGCCCGGGGCCGTGGCCTGGATCTCGACCACGCGGCGGCCATGGTGGCCGAGCGGACCAGGCAGCGGTACGCGATCTTGCGTGACGACGCCGACCCGGCGCTGGCCGCGAAGTATGAGCGGGTGGGCGGCACCACGGCCAACGTCGCCGGCATTGCCCGGTGGCTGGACCAGCAGTGCCAGCCACCCGCGCGCTAGAAGCTGCCGTCATCCGCCTCATCGTCGGGCTCGCCAGC
>JASHPR010000517.1 GCA_030038015.1 Streptosporangiaceae bacterium | reverse complement strand
TGACATGCGGCCTCATGACGGGTTTTCACCCCCTTCCCGCGCAGGTAGGACGTCCCCGGGAGCCGATCGGTTCCCGGGCGGCCGCCACTGCGCGCCCGCGTGGCGGTTCGCGGGCGGCCGCCGCAGGTGCGCCAGCCGGGGCAGCAGCCGGGCCCGCCCCCTGGCGCAGCGGCTCTTCACCGTGCCCTCGGACACCCCGAGGATCGCGGCCGCGTCGGCGACCGGGTAGCCGAGCATGTCCACCAGGACGAGCGCCGCCTGCTGGTCAGGGGGGAGCGAGCGCAGCGCGGACATCACGTCGAGCGCGGTGTCGCTGTCCAATGACGGATCCGGCAGGGCGCGCCCGGCGGCGAGGCTGTCCAGGGTCCGCTCGTCCGGGGCCCCGGCCACCGGCCGCGCGGCCTTGCGCCGCAGCCGGTCCAGGCAGGCGTTGACGACGATGCGGTGCAGCCAGGTGGTGACGGCTGACTCACCGCGGAAGCTCCCGGCACGGCGGAACGCCGAGATCATCGCCTCCTGCAGGGCGTCGGCCGCCTCCTCGGGGTCGGACATGGTGCGCACGGCCACCGCCCAGAGCCGGTCACGGTGCCGCAGGAACAGCGCGCCGAACGCGTCAGGGTCGCCCGCCACGTGCCTGCGCAGCAGCTCCGCGTCGGACGGCTCGCCGCGGGGGGCAGCACACGGCTCAGGCTGGGCGCCGCCCGCCTCGTGGTGTTCCGTAGCCGTCCCTCCCGTCCGGCCGGGCGCCGGGGTTCAGCCCGATCCGTTCACGACGACGTTGGAGATGTCCCCTTGGTACTTGTTGGTGTGGCCAGCCATGGGCGCCAGCCTGGTGAACCAGATCAGGATGTACTGCCCCCTGGCCGGGATGGCGGTGGTGAACGTGACGGTGCCGCTCACGTCGTTGCGCTGCGCCACCGTCGTCATGCTGTTGGCGATCGACTGGGCGAGGCTCGGGTCGTTCTGCGGCGGCGACGGGTCGGACGGGTTGCCGATCTTGATCTCAACGTCGCAGCCGGGAACCGACCCGAACGTGACCTGCAGCGAGCTCAGCCGGATCGGGTGGCCCATGTCGATGATCAGCCCGGAGCCCTGCTGCAGGCCGCCGAAGACCGGGTTGCCGATGTACTGGTATGTCTGCCAGGCGGTGCCGGGGTTGTTGCCGAGCGCCAGGCTCGCGTCCGCCGGGTTGTCCTCGAACGCCTGCGCACTCACCGGGGTGAGCCTGCCCACCGCGGTCGACGTCCGCAGGCCCGCGGGATGGTGCGCCGACGCCGAGGGGGCAGGGGGCGCGCCGCGGTGCAGCGAGTGGAAGGCCACGACCGCGAGCCCGGCCGCGACGATGACCACCAGGGTCACGATCACGATGGCTCTGGTGGTCGAGGCGTCCCCGCGCCGTCTGGCCGAAGGGCCGCGTGTCACGGAGCGGGTCCGCTGCCGATCCTGCGTCCAGTACCCCGGTTCCTCCTGGTCCGGGTAAAGGTACTGGTCCTCCCGCGCGTACTCCCGCGCGTACTGGTCCTCCCGGCCGTACTGGTCCTCCCGCGGGGGCCGCGGGCTGCCGCGGGAGGTAGTGGTCCGTGACCGCGGCGAAGACTGCCTGGGCGCCGGGGATGGCGGCAGCTGGGGGATCGGCACCGGCGGGATCGCCGCCAGCAGCGCGGCAGCGAGCTCATCCGGCGTGGTCAGCCCGTAGCCCCCGTCCCTGCCGTTCCTGAGCATCAAAGCCTGGCTGGTGATGTCGTCGAGTGCGGCGGGCACTCCGGCCCTGACCTGCCGCGGGCTGCAGGGAAGGCCGTCCGCGAGCGGTGCCGGGGGCAGGGTGGGGCAGTCGGGGCCCGGCCAGTGGCCGGTCAGCGCCGCGTAGAGCAGCATGCCCAGCCTGCGGGTGTCGGCGAGCGCCGGGTCCTCCGCGCTGGCACCGGTCAGCGCCGCGTTGACACCGAGACCGGTGATCTTCACCCCGCCGCCGGGTGTCCAGCGCAGCGAGTCGGGGGTGAGGCACAGGTGGGCGAGGCCGGCGGCGTGCGCCGCGGACATGGCCTCGGCCGCCTCGGCGACGATCCGCGCGCCGCGCGCCGCGTCGAGCGGGCCGCCGCCGAGCATGTCGTCGAGCGAGTCCCCGGCCGCCCACTCGGTCACGATGTACGCGTGGTCCCAGTCGTCCTCTACGTCGAACACCTGTGCGAAACGTGAGTCGTTAAGCCTGCTGGCCGCCCGCGCGGCGGTGACCACCTCGCGAAGGCGCGGGAAGCCAGGCGCGAAGGTGAGCACGGCGACAGGGCGAGCCAGCGTCTCGTCGATGGCTTTCCATGCAGCCCAGCCCGCGGCTGCGGCGACCCGGTCCTCAAGCCGGTACCGGCCGCCGAGCCTCGTCCCCGGATCAGACGTAGAGGTACTCACATGTCTGCGACGAGCGGGGCGGCTCCCGAGCCTCCCTCCCAGCCCCGTAGGTGATGAACCAAGACAAGACCATCATGCTGTACAACATGCTAGGCCGCAGACCGCCCCCCGGCAGTCCCCGCGCAACCTACCATCGCAAACCGTTACCACCAAGAGATGTCCGAGGCATCGAGGCGATGTGCTCCCCGCGCCCTGTCCCGCTGGTCATTGGTGCAATCATGGCAGGCCAGCCCGGCCGCGCGGCGCGCGGCGGCCAGGCTGGCGGTCAGCGCAGCCGCGAGCGGACGGTCGCGGTCAGGTCGGTCAGCTCGGTGACCCGGAAGGCCTTCGCGAACAGGACGTAGAGCAGCATCGCGCCGACTCCGCCCAGCGCCACCGTGAACAGGGCGGCGATCCTCCCCGCCGGGATCACCGCCCCGACCATCACCGACACGGCGATGGCGAAGACCGCGCCGGGGATCGCCGACGCGTGCATGCGCACCAGCCCGGCGCAGATCGCCCGGCCGTCGAGGCCGCCGATGCGCCTGCTGAGCACCTGCCACGCCGCGATCGTCCCGGCCAGGTTCGCGACGCCGAAGCCGGCACCGAGGCCGGCGACGACGTGCTGCGGCGGCAGCACGGCCAGCGCGATCAGGTTGGTGGCGATGTTGATCGCCATGGTGAGGCAGCCGATGATCGCGGGCGTGCGGCTGTCGTGCATTGCGTAGAAGACCCGCAGCAGCAGCTGGAACAGCATGTAAGGGAGCAGGCCGAGCGAGAACACCGCGAAGATCTCGCCCAGGTAGCGCGCGCTTGCCACCGAGGTGCTGCCGTACCCGAACACGCCCTCGGCCAGCGGGGTCCCCAGCACGGCCAGGACCAGCGCGGCCGGGACCACGATGACCGCGGCGAGCCTGGTGGCGGTGGAGAAGTCCGCGGAGACGAGCCGGTACTGGCGCTCGGACGCGTGCGCGCTCATCCTCGGCAGCAGCGCCGTGATCACCGAGATGCCCACGATCGCGTAGGGGAGCTGGAAGAGCGTGTAGGCGTTGCTGTAGGCGGCGAACCCGGCGCCCGCGGCCTGCTGCGGCACCCGGGCCCCGGCGATGTTCGACACCCGCGTCGTGAACAGGAACGCGATCTGCGTGGTGAGCACGTAGCCGAACATCCAGCCGCTCATCCGGCCGATCTCGGAGACCTCGTCGCGCCGGAAGTCGCGCCGGGGGCGCCACCGGAAACCGACCCGGCGCAGCGACGGCACGAGCGCCACGGTCTGCAGCACGATGCCCAGCGTCGTGCCGATGCCGAGGAGCTGGATCTCGGCCGCCGAGATGTCCTGCGGCGTGCGGTTCAGCCCCGCTGTCGCCATGAACGCGACGCCGACGCAGATCACGACGATGTTGTTGATCACTGGTGTCCACATCGGGGCAGCGAAGCTGCCCCGTGCGTTCAGGATCGCCCCGGCCAGCGAGCTCACCCCGTAGAAGAAGATCTGCGGGATGAAGAAGTAGGCGAAGATCTCCGTGAGGTGGTAAGCGGCGGCGTTGCCGATCCCGCTCGCGTACACGCCGGTGATCGGCACGGCGGCGATCGTCGCGACCACGGTGATGCCGCCGAGCGCCATCACGCCGAGCGTGAATATCCGCTGGTCGTACGCCTCGCCACGGTCGCGGTCCCGCTTGGCGGCGTTAACCAGCAGCGGCACAACGACGCTGGTGAGTATGCCGCCGAGGGCCAGGTTGTAGACGATGTTGGGGAGCGTGTTGGCGAGGTTGTACGCGTCGCCCAGGTAGTGAGTGCCGATCGCGTAGATCAGGACGGCGTTGCGCACGAACCCGGTGACCCGGGACGCGAGGGTGCCCACCGCCATGGTGCCGCTCGAGCGCAGCAGGCTGCTGCTCGCCGGGCCTGCCGCCTCGGCGGCGGCCTGCGCGGCGGCTTCCGGGGTGGCTTCCGGGGCGCCCTCGGGGAGGGCTTCGGGGACGGCCGCGCTGCCCGCCTGCGCGCCCATGGCATGCCGCGCCGGCTGGGCAGCCTGCGTGAACCCGGTGACCTGCGGATGCCCGTCATCGGCCCACCCCGGGCGCGCGGCGTGGCGCGGCCGTGCCCTGCCCGGGCCTTGCTGCTGGCCGAAGCCTTCGCCTGGTGGGAAGCCAGTGCCGGGCGGGAGGCCGTCGTCAGCGGAGGTCGGCCCGGCCTGGTGCCCAGGCGTAGTCATCTGTCTCCTCCGCTGGATCGTGGGCGCTGGCATGGTGACCGGCACGGTCGCCGGCGTGGCCCGTTGTAAAGGCGTCAGCCACGACGTTATCGGCTTCTTCCGGCCCGTCATGCCAGTCTGGCCGGCCTGCCCCGTCCTGCGGCGGCTGACCGCTGCCCTCCGGCTCCCGGCCGGGGTCGCGCGCCCCGCCTGCCGGATCTGCCCCGCCGCCGTGCCTGCGGCGGCGGCCGCGGCGGAACCCCCGGGCGGCAGCGGTGAGGACGAGGACCGCCAGCGCGCCAGCGATGATCGCGAGCGCCAGCGTCCCGTAGTTCGTGGCCTGGATGGTCATGAGGGCCTGCGCCGGGAACGGCACACCCTGCGGGCTGAGCAGGCGCAGCCGGAGCGTGGTTGTCCCCACGGTCGAGGCGGTGACCGCCAGCTTGACGATCTCCTGCTGGCCCGGCGGCACGACCACCGCATGGGGCGGGCCGACCACCTTTATCCCGGTCCCCGGATCGGCCTGAAGCTTCACGTTCACGGCATAGCCAAGGCCATTGGAGATGGACACGGTCACGGTGCCCTTCAGCCCGCCCAGCGTCACCCTGGGCACGCGGATGATCGTCAGCTTGGACTCCTGGCTGTCCAGGTAGGCGGAGATCTGGTCCGCGATGGCCACGCCCTGCTGGCCCGCGGTGCCGCCGCCGCGCCAGGCGGAGGACTCGACCGCGGCCGCCGCATCGGCTAGCGCCGGGTCCGGGCCCTGCTCGACGCTCATCAGCAGCTTCGCCTGCGCGTCGAGCTGGTGTGCCTGGCTCAGCAGCGCTTTGCTGAGCTCAGCCCTGCTGTGCGCCCTGGGGGGCTCCCGGGTGACCTGGCCCGAGGGGTCCTTCGCGGCCGCCAGCTGGCTGAGACTCACCGGCCGCAGCCACGGGGCGCTGACGGTTTCCTCGAGCAGGTCGCTGGCCAGCCCGGCTGGGGGATCCCAGCGGCGCGGCGGTGCCACAACGACCGACCTGGCCAGGTTGGGCTGCTCGGCGGCGATCATCGCGGTCTCGGCCAGGTACCGCTGCTCGACGGCGAACGCCGTGGCCGTGGAGTCCGACGGCGAGTTGGCCGATGCGATGATCTGCGTGATCGTGTCGTCGGAGAGCAGCACCTTCAGCGGGGCGCGCGTGCCGTCCGCGGCGCTGGTCTGCGCGCTCGGGGTGTAATCCTGCGGCGGTGAGGGGGGCATCGTCGAGCTGTCCAGAACGACCGTGTTGATGCCGTCGCTGGCGAGGTTCTGCAGGACCGCGTAGTTGGCGATGCCGTCGGCCGGCCACGCCATCCCGGTCAGGTCGGTGCTGCTGGCCGGGGCCGAGGCGGCGAAGCCGCGGTTCAGCAGGCTGCTGGCGACCGCCCGGCCCTCGCTGAACGCACGGATCAGGTCGGCGTTCATGCCGGACCGGGTCAGCGCGGCGATGTCCGCGTCGGCGTACGGCGTGATGAACACCGGCTCGCCAGCGGTCGCCGACCTCAGCTCCGCCATCCACGACGCCGCGGCCTGGCTCGCGGGCCTGGCCACGCCGCCGCATCCGCCGTCGCCGAACGTATACGGCCTGGTCATGGTGTTCACGCTGGCGAGCAGTGCCGGGTCGATCGCCCAGGTCAGGCGCGCAATGCTGGCGAACCTGGCTCCGGCATCCAGCAGGCCGGAGAGCCGGCCTCCGCTGGCCAGGCTGGCGGCCAGGCCGTTGTTCAGCAGCCCGGGGCAGACGGTCTGCCTGGGCTGGTCGATCAGCGGCCAGATCCAGGCGATCTGCTCCGCCTCGGGATCCTGCGACTTCGTGCCCGGCCAGAACGGCAGGAAGGTGCGGCTGACGGTGAGCGGGGTGAGGCTCGCGTTCTCGGCCTGGGCGGCGAGCGGGTAGACGCCGAAGACGGTCATCGGTACCGAGCTGACCGGCAGCTCCACCGACCACCCGGCCGTTGCCCGCGGGGCGAGCGGCTGGCTCAGCGTCGTGGCCGCCCCGGGCACGGGCTGGTCGGCGAGCAAGGTGCCGTCGGCGTACTCCTGAAGGTCGTTCCGGTTGCCGAACGGCGTGCCCGACGAGCGGAGCTGGATCGACAGGCCGGGCATCGCCTGGGCCGAGGCGTTGGTGATGGTCCCCGAAACCGTCACGGTCTCCCCGGGCATGGCGTATTGGGGGCTGACCGAGGTGATCGCCAGGGAGACCGGGGGCGCTCCGGCCGGGGCCTGGGCGGTGGCCGCGGTGGCCGCGCTGGCTGGCGGCACGGTCCCGGCCAGGACCAGCGCCGAGACGGCGATGGCCATGGCCGCGCAGCCGGTCAGCAGCGGACGGGGCATGGCGGAAATGCTATTGCGGCCGGCCGCGTCCGGTGAGCCGGGTCGTGCGGAGTGTCCTGCATGATCTGCCCGCCATTTCCATCCGGGCTCCCCGGGTTTCCCAAAGCTTATGCGCAGGACTTACCCTCAATGCCCGTGCCGGATTCCACGCCACTGAGCCCGCAGCAGCGCAGGGCGGCGGCCCGCCTGCTGTCGGCCGCCGCCCCGGCGGCCGGCGAGCTGGGGGCGCGTTTCGCCAGCCAGGGTCACGAGCTTGCGCTCGTGGGCGGGACGGTCAGGGACGTCTTCCTCGGCCGGCACCCCGGGGACCTGGACCTGACCACCGACGCCCCGCCCGGCCGCATCCTGGAGATCGTCAGGGGCTGGGCCGATCACGTGTGGACGATCGGGATCGAGTTCGGCACGGTCGGGATGCGCAAGGGCAGCGAGGTCTTCGAGATCACGACCTACCGGAGCGAGCAGTACCAGCACGGGTCGCGCAAGCCCGGTGTCGCGTACGGCGAGTCGCTCGCCGCCGACCTGGCCCGGCGCGACTTCACGGTGAACGCGATGGCCGCGCGGCTGCCCGGGTATGAGCTCGTCGACCCGTTCGGCGGGACGGCGGACCTGAAGGACAGAGTGCTCCGCACGCCAGGCCCCCCCGAGGTCTCGTTCAGCGACGACCCGCTGCGGATCCTGCGGGCGGCGCGGTTCACCGCGCAGCTGGGCTTCACCGTGGCACCCGGGGCACGCGCCGCCATGACCGAGCTCGCGCCGCGGCTGTCGATCGTGTCGGCCGAGCGGATCTCGGCCGAGCTCTCCAAGCTGATGCTGGCCGGGCTGCCCGGCGGGCCGCGGCGGGGCATAGCGCTGCTCGTGGACACCGGCGTCGCCGACCAGGTGCTGCCCGAGGTCCCGAAGCTGCGGCTGGAGATGGACGAGCATTTCCGGCACAAGGACGTGTACCTGCACTCGCTGACCGTCCTGGACCAGGCCATCGGCCTGGAAGACCGGTATCAGCTGGGCCCCGACCTGGTGCTGCGGCTGGCCGCGCTGCTGCACGACATCGGCAAGCCGAAGACCCGCACCCGGCTGCCCGGCGGCAGGGTGGCCTTCCACCATCACGACGTGAAGGGCGCCAAGCTCGCCAGGGCGCGGCTGGCCGCCCTGCGCTTCCCCAAGGACGTGGTGGCCGACGTGTCCCGCCTGGTCGAGCTGCACCTCAGGTTTCACGGGTACGGCACCGGCGAGTGGACGGACTCGGCGGTTCGCCGCTATGTCAGGGACGCCGGGCCGCTGCTGACCCGGCTGCACGCGCTGACCAGAGCGGACTGCACGACCCGTAACGCGGCCAAGGCGCAGCGCCTGGCTCGCGCCTACGACAGCCTGGAGGAGCGGATCGCCGTGCTGGCCGAACGCGAGGAACTGGCCAGCTTCCGCCCGGACCTGGACGGCGACGAGATCATGCGGATCCTCGGCATCCGGCCGGGCCCGCTCGTCGGCCGGGCCCGCGACTACCTGCTCGAGCTGCGTCTGGAACACGGCCCGCTCGGCCCCGAGCGCGCCACTCAGGAGCTGCTTGACTGGGCCGCGGCCGAAGGGCTCGACGTCCCCGGCGAGCCGCCAGCGGAGACCTGACGGGTGAACAGCCAGTAGCCGGCC
>JASHPR010000044.1 GCA_030038015.1 Streptosporangiaceae bacterium | reverse complement strand
ACGGCGCCGGGGCTGGCAGTGAATCGTCCGTCGCGGTTGTCGGCCCAGACGTGCTCGCCACGGGCAGCAAGCCCGGGTAGCGGGCAGTCGGCAAAAACCGGAAGAAAGCGCGGAGCTGGCGCCTGATCGCGATGTCCTGGACGCGCTGCTCGTTGACGGTGGTGCGCCATCGGCTGACGTTGCCAGTTCACTGGCTCGACAGCACGCAAAACAGCCGATCGCCCGGCGGTGCTGAGGCAGCCCCGAACCGGCTGATCTGTGCTCGACGCCGCGCATATGCCCCAGGACGCAAACCCGCGAATAATCGGCAGGGAGGATGTGGATAGTGCTTCGGCCCTGCTTCCGTGGTTTTCCTGTGGTGCGGGCGTAGGGTCGGGCCTGGGTCCGGCCTGACCTCCGAATCGGCCGACGCACCGCGGGCCAGGCCGCCAGGATCCCCGGGCAGGTGCCCCGGCCGGTGCGGTGGCCCAGGCGCGCTGCCAGCTCGCCGCCGAGCTGCTGGCCGACATCGGCCACCTGGACGCCCAGCGGCGCGAGGTCAAAAAGAAGCTGGCCGGCGCGGTCACGGCATCGGGCACCAGCCTCACCGAGGTGTCCGGCGTCGGGCCGGTCATCGCCGCCACCGTCATCGGCGACGTCATCACCGTGGCCCGGTTCCCCAGCCGGGACCATCTCGCCGCCTGCAACGGCACCGCCCCGGTCGAGGTGTCCTCTGGCCAGCGGAAGATTTACCGGCTGTCGCTGCGCGGCAACCGGCGCCTCAACCATGCCGTCCATATGGCCGCGATCACCCAGATCCGGCACAAGCACAGCGACGGCCGCGCCTGCTGCGAGCGCAAGATCGCCGAGGGCAAGACCCACAAGGAGGCGCTGCGCTGCCCGAAGCGGCGGATCAGCGACGCCATCTGCACGCGGCTGCGCGCCGGCGCCCGCGCGGCGGGCCCGGGAGGGCAACCGGGGAACCACTCTGTCTCCAGGGCGGCCGGCTCACACCCCGGGCACCGGCTCTTCGGGCAAGCCACTCCCGGGCCTGACACCAGCCCAGGTGCCGCAGCACCCCTCACGCCGCCCATGCCGCCATCCAGGCCGCCGGCGAAGACAAACCGGCGAGCCACTTGACAACGACGACAACAAAAAAAGAGGATTCGATCTGCGCCGGTCAGGACTCCTCGGCGATAACCGACCGCGGTGAGCAGATCAGGCCCTTCTGCGCCCGGGCATCGACCTGATCTGCCGAATAGCGGACGTTTGGCAGTTCGGATACTTATGCGTCAGTTCAGCATACTGATCCGTGGTTCAGTTTCCTTAGCAGCGGCCCGCCAGCCAGCGTTCACGCCATCGTCCCTGTGCATGTCCATCAGCGCTCAGGCGGTCGCCTGAAAGAAAGCATCGCCGTCGGGATATGCTTTCTGGCAGCACTGTGGCGCTCGCCGACTATAGGATCGGGGTGGATCGCCAAAGGAGGGGATTGTGTCATGAGGATGCTGCTGGAAGTCGAACTCCCAGTTGAACCGTTCAACTCGATGGTCCGAGACGGCACCGCCGGCCAGAAGCTCCAGGAGATCCTCGGGGAAATCCAGCCCGAGGCGGCCTATTTCACCGAACGTGACGGCCATCGCGGCGCGATCCTTGTCGTCGACCTCGCAGATCCATCGCAGGTTCCGCAGCTCGCCGAGCCCTTCTTCCTGGTCTTCAACGCCCTGGCCAAGTTCCGGATCTGCATGACGCCCGAAGACCTCGGCCGGGCTGGGCTAGAGGCCATCGGCAGAAAGTACGCCTGAGCGCTGTTACCAGTATCCAGCCGCGATCCGGGTTTCTGACCCGGCCTGCACACCGCCATTCGCGGGCTCTGGGGCGCTCTGGAGGAGCATCCGTTTCTGCATGATGTGAGGGCGCCACGCAGGTGCACGTATGTGCGATGGGCGGAATGGTTCGGCCTGAGGGCAAGGCCGGAGGCCGGTTCAACTGGCTGTAACTCGTGATTCGTCTCCGGCGCTCCGCTGGCGTATCGCTAGGGAAAAGAGACGGTAGCGAGTAAAAGCAAACCTTACATACGGAACGGTGGAGAGAGCCATAAAGAAGAAAAGAACCTGGATCCAGTCAACCGGTGGGTATCGCTCCGCCTTATCTGCCACCGTGAAATGCCAATTTATACCCAGGTAGAACAATGCGCACAAATAGAACCCCGGTTCGGTGATGTCAGACTCACGGCTGCACGTCCTGGCCGAACTCGCCACCACCGCCTTCAGCCTCTCCGGCCGCCACTGGATCCGCCACGGCGGGCACGGAGGCCGCAAAGCGCTCCTCCAGGGCTTTGACCGCGCGGTCAAGGCAATCCCGCCAGCCTGGACCTCGCCGCACCCCCACAGCCTGCCCAGCACGACCGAACCTGAGCGGATCCGGTCCCGCAGCGCCTGGGCCCAAGACCGCAGCGCAGCGCGTCCGGCCAGACCACGCCGCATGGTTCCGGCGACCCAGGAGACCAGCAGGCTGGTTAAGTTAGGGCTTGCCATCCAGCGGGATCCGGCAAACGCCGCCACGTGATCGAGCCGGTCACCTCGGCACATAGGCTCTTAACGCACCGGATCGCCACCGCCGCGGCGGACTGCCAGAGCCCGAGCGCCTCCTGGGCGGCCTCCGGCGGCTGCTAGACCGCCGCGCCTGGACCTGGCGGCCCTGCCTGCGGATCTCCTCGGTGAAGCTCAGCAGCAGGTCCGCGGTCCTGGCCGGGGGCCGCGCGCTCCGCGAATGCCTAGACATAGTGAATGCGGCCGAGCGCACACCGAGTACTGACGACCGAGAGCCGTCTGAGCTGGGCCTCCCGGCCGAAACCGCTGCTCCATGGGGGTATCCGTTTCCCTCGAAAGCTATTACTTCGTGCCTGGGGCATGACCACATGGCCTAGTCTCCCGGCGGGAGAAGGAAGTTAGTTAACTGATTCCGCTCTCTCCGCCCGAAGCCATCGCCTCGCTCGGGCGCCCCGCAGGCTGTGGGAGGACCAGTGATCACTGTTGCCCCCGGCAAGCACCGGCGGCCCAGACGTCGGGCCATGGCTGGCGCCGCCTTACCCGCGGCAAACCGGCGCAGGCTGCTAACCGATGCGGAATGGCCGCCAAGCGGAGTGGGTCCTTGGCCGCAATGGGGGGCCCCGCCGCCGCTGCTGCATCCCGATCACCCGTCGGCCCCGGTACCGCAAGTGCGTGCGCCGCTGACGCCTGGCGCGGGCGGGGCCGGACGCGGCCCGGCCCGCAGCTCGAGCCTCGGGGTCCCCCGGTCACGGCCGAACTTCGGGCCCCCTCGAGGCAACGGCCGCCGTCAGAGCCTGGCAGAGATGCAGACCCGCTCCAGTCTGATCGCGCCTGACGCGGGGGCGCAGTCGCCCGGGACCGCTGGCTTTGCCAGGCAGCCCGGGTTCGGCTATGGCGCCCAGGCGGCCCTCACGAGGCAAGAGGCTTCGAACCAGACCGCCGCGATCCGCCAGGCCGCCAAGCACGACGCCGCGGCGATCCGGCAGGAGGCGACTGCGATCCGGGAGCCCGCTGAGAAGGAGGCCGCGCACTTACGGGCGGTCATCCTTTCGCTCTCGGAGCAGCTGAGCCAGATGTCGGCCTACATCACGGAGAACCTCGTGACCCCCGGCGGTCTGGCCACCATGCCTGCCCCGGCCACCGCGCCCGCGCCGACGCCGGCCATGGCGCCGCCCAGGCCGAGGACCAGGCCCGGTGCCCGGCCGGCCGAGCCGGAGACAACGCCGGCCAAGAAGCCGCAGGGTCGGCCCAGGCAGTTCCAGGCCATACGGGTCGCCACGGCGGCCACCGCGGCGCTGTTCTCGGTCGCCGTCATCAGCGGTGCCGCGGAGATCGGGACGCACGGATTCAAGTTTTTCGTCTTCCGGGCAGGCGGAACAGGCGAGACGGCAGGCACCGAGACCGACCAGCAGTTCCTGGCCCAGCAGGCCGCGGCGGCAAAGGCAGCGGCGCAAAAGGGCGCGCCGGCGAAAAGCGCGCCCGCAAAGAGCGCGCTGGCAAAAGCGCACACGCCAGGGCGCCACTCTGCGAAGAGCACTTCGGGATAGTGAATCGGCGTAACAACTGAAGAAATAGCATGCCGGCTGGCACCGCAGCCGGTTAACCGGTACCAGCCAAAGGCTGACCAAATGGGAAGCGATCTAGGCTCTGCGGAAGGAGAATCTGCGCGATGGCTACCACCAGGGAGCCGTACGTCCCGTATTCACCCGCTCCACCAGCAGCCCCGTATGGCGGCCCGGACACGTACCAGCCGGACCCGTACCCCGGCGGTTCCACAGGTGCATGGAACGAGGAAGAGCAGCCGGCGGGTGACTACCCGGCGGATAACAGCCGTGTGGCCGAGCGGCGGGCGGCTAAGAGCCGTGTGGCCGAGCCGCTGCGGCGGGCGGACAGGAGCCGTGTCGACGAATGGATGGACAAGGATTTCAGGTTCGGCGGCTCGCGGATCAAGCGGAAGGCGGTCGCGCTGATCCTGCTGGGCGTCCCTGCGGTGGTGCCCCTGTTCTTCATGGCGCCGGCGTTCTTCACGATGAACCGCAACACCTTCTCGGTGTCGGTCGATGACACGCTGGGGACCGGGGCCGAGCTGTGCCTGTTCTTGTGCCTGCTGGTGACCCCCCTGGTCACGCTCACCGGGCAGCGCTGGTTCGTCGGGCTGCGGCGCTGGTATGGGATCTTGATGGCGTGCAACGGCATCGGCGACGCGCTCGCCGCCGGCCTGACCGACAGCTTCGCGGGCGGCTTTGTGGGCCGGCTGGCCGGGCACGTGTTCGAGCTCATGGGCTTCATGATGGTGATGCTGGTCATCCCGCTGCTGATCACCGGCAACCCGTGGGCGCAGCGCAAGCTGGGCCGGTACTGGAAGCCGCTGCACCGGCTCGTCTATGTCATCTGGGGGCTGCTGTTCTGCCACCTGGCCCTGCTGGAGGGATTCGGGTTCGAGCACGGGTCGGATGGGTCGGGGTTCGCCGGTGACGGCGACCCCGTCTTCCATCAGCGCCTCTACCAGTACTCGGCGGCCAGCCTGTTCCTGCTCACCCTGCGGCTGCCGCCGGTGAAGCGCTGGATCGCCGCCCGGCAGAAAGAAGGCCGGGCCTGGCTGGTGTGGGTGACCATCGCGCCGGTTTTCGCGCTGTTCATCTTCGCGATGATCTTCATCGTCAACGAGGAGATCTTCAAGGGGATCGACTCGTTCAGGGAGACCCCCAGCAACGAGTAAGGCAGTGACCGCAGTGCGCCGGGGCGGGCGGCAGCGCCGCGCTGCCGCCCGGCCGGCGGGACGGGTGCCGGGAGAGGGTTGTGATGAGCCAGACGTACGCCGCAGACGGCGAGGAGCAGGCGAGAATTGGCGGTGTCCTGCTCATGGCTGTTTCCATCCTGGCTGGCATCTTGGTGATCGCGGGCCTGGTCTACGCCGCGGGCACCGGCGGGCGTCACAAGGCCGCGCTTGCCGCCGCCGGGTGCGAGCCCAACCTGTCGCCCTCCGGCCTGCCATGCACGACCGTGCAGATGCTGACCAGCCAGTATGTGGCGACCATCACCCCGGCCCTGCAGCAGCTCAATACCGGCGCGGCCGCCTACACCGCCAATGAAAGGCGCCACCTCGCCGCGGCCGAATCGGCGCTGACGGCGATCGTGGCGTCGGAGCATGCACTGGACTCCAGGCTGGCGGGCTTCCTGTTCCCGCCCGCTGCCGCCCCGGCAGCCACCGCGCTGGTCCAGGCCAGCCAGGCCCTCGCCGAGCTGACCGCCGAGCAGGCACGGTCGTCCTCACTCACCCAGCTGCGGTCGTTCAACCCCCGGGTCCAGGCTGCCAGCGCCGCCGTCCAGACCGAAATGAACCTCCTCCGCAAGGATCTCGAGGTGCCACCTACGGCAAGCCAGGAACCCTGATCCGCCGCCCCTGGCAGCCTGACTTGTGACGCGATCGGCAGCCTGGCACGGGGCGGCTGGCTGACCTGCGGGGTCTCGTGTCTGGCTAAGCGGACTTGCGCGCTTGCGGAACTCGCTACGTCCAGGTGGCACCAAGAGGTCGGCTGTCAACGTGAGCGCGCTCCCTAGCCGCAAGCACACAGACTTCACCGGAACACCGGTGCGGTCGCGCAAGGTTCCGCGGAAGTGTCGGCCGACGAAGCCGCCCTGTACGTCGCGGAAGCGGCAGACCACACGCAGGCACGCGGCGAGATGACCGAGGTCATCGACCGGCTCATCGCAGGCGTGACGGCGTGACGTCCCGGCACGGCACAATGCATATTGACTCCCCGAGAACGCGGGTTTTCGAGAAGGTGGATGCAGTGGTGGCAGTGCCCGTCCCGGCACCAGGTCAGTCGATCGACCGGACGATCGCCGATGAGCTCGGCGTGGGCGAGCGGCGGGTAGCGGCCGCGGTCGAGCTGCTGGATGGCGGGGCCACCGTGCCGTTCATCGCCCGCTACCGCAAGGAGGCGACCGGCGCGCTCGACGACGCGCAGCTGCGCAGGCTGGAGGAGCGCCTGCGCTACCTGCGGGAGCTGGAGGAGCGGCGGGCGGTCATCCTGGAGTCGATCCGGTCGCAGGGCAAGCTGGACGACGCGCTCGAAGCCCAGATCAGGGCGGCCGACTCCAAGGCACGGCTGGAGGACATCTACCTGCCGTACAAGCCGAAGCGCCGGACGAAGGCGCAGATCGCCCGGGAGGCCGGGCTTGAGCCGCTGGCGGACGGCCTGCTCGCCGGCCAGGGGTGCGACCCGGAGCAGGCGGCGGCGGCCTACGTCGACGCCGCCAGGGGCGTGCCCGACGTGGCGGCCGCGCTCGACGGGGCGCGGGCGATCCTGTCCGAGCGGTTCGCCGAGGACGCTGACCTGATCGGCCTGCTGCGCGAGCGGATGTGGTCGCGCGGCCGGCTCGTCTCGCGGGTGCGGGACGGCCAGCAGGAGGCCGGCGCCAAGTTCGCGGACTACTTCGAGTTCGCTGAGCCGTTCACCCGGCTGCGCTCGCACCGGATCCTGGCCATGTTCCGCGGGGAGAAGGAGGAGGTCCTCGACCTTGAGCTGGATCCGGGGGAGGTGGTCCCCGACGGCCCGGGCCCCGCGGGAGCGGGCGGCGTCTTCAGCGACTACGAGGCGCTGATCGCGGGGCACGTCGGCATCGTCAGCCCGGGCCCGCCCGGCGCCGGCCACGGGCCCGCCGCCCGCTGGCTCGCCGACACGATCCGCTGGTCGTGGCGGACCCGCATCCTGGTCCGGCTCGGCGTGGACCTGCGGATGCGGCTGTGGCAGGGCGCGGAGGAGGACGCCGTCGGCGTTTTCGCCGCCAACCTGCGCGACCTGCTGCTGGCCGCGCCCGCGGGCGCCCGGGCCACGATGGGCCTGGACCCCGGGTTCCGGACCGGGGTGAAGGTCGCGGTGGCGGATGCGACCGGCAAGGCGGTCGCCACGGAGACGATCTACCCGCACGGGCTCCGGCGGGCGGACGCGGCGGGCTCACGGGCGCCGGAGCCCGGGGCCGGCTGGGAGGCGTCGATCGCCGTCCTGGCCCGGCTGGCAGCAGCCCACAAGGTTGAGCTGATCGCCATCGGCAACGGCACCGCGTCGCGGGAGACCGACCGGCTGGCCGCCGACCTGCTGCGGGCGCACCCCGAGCTGAAGCTCACCAAGATCGTCGTCTCCGAGGCCGGGGCCTCGGTGTACTCGGCGTCCGAGTACGCCTCCCGGGAGCTGCCCGGCATGGACGTCTCGCTGCGCGGGGCGGTGTCCATCGCCCGCCGGCTGCAGGATCCGCTGGCCGAGCTGGTGAAGATCGACCCGAAGTCGATCGGGGTCGGGCAGTACCAGCACGACGTGTCCGAGGTGAAGCTGTCCCGCTCGCTGGATGCCGTCGTCGAAGACTGCGTGAACGCGGTCGGGGTCAACGTGAACACCGCGTCCGCTCCGCTGCTCGCCCGGGTGTCCGGCATCGGCGAGGGACTGGCGGGCGCGATCGTGGCTCACCGCGATTCCGCCGGCCCGTTCCGCAGCCGCGCGGCGCTGACGAAGGTGCCGCGGCTGGGACCGAAGGCGTTCGAGCAGTGCGCCGGGTTCCTGCGCATCACCGGCGGCGATGACCCGCTGGATGCCTCCAGCGTGCACCCGGAGGCCTACCCGGTGGCACGGCGCATCCTGGCGGCGGCCGGCACCACGATGCCGGAGCTGATCGGGAACACCGCGGTCCTGCGCTCCCTGCGGCCGGAGCAGTTCACCGACGAGCGGTTCGGCCTGCCGACCGTGAGCGACATCCTCGCTGAGCTGGAGAAGCCGGGCCGGGACCCGCGCCCGGCGTTCACGACGGCGGCCTTCGCCGAGGACGTGCAGACCCTTGAAGACCTGGCGCCCGGCATGGTCCTGGAGGGAGTCGTCACCAACGTCGCGGCCTTCGGCGCCTTCGTCGACGTCGGCGTGCACCAGGACGGCCTCGTGCACGTCTCGGAGATGTCGCGGAGCTTCGTCTCCGACCCGCGCGACGTGGCCAGGCCCGGCGATGTGGTGAGGGTCAAGGTGCTCGCCGTCGACACCGCGCGCAAGCGGATATCGCTCACGCTGCGCCTGGACGACGAGCCTGAAGACCGCGGCCGGGGCGCCCGCCCGCCGAAGGCGGCGCCGCGGCAGGCGCCCGCGCGGCCGGCGG
>JASHPR010000516.1 GCA_030038015.1 Streptosporangiaceae bacterium | reverse complement strand
TGCTCGCTCCACATCACCGAGTAGATCGCCAGCTCGGCGTCGGTGGGCCTGCGCCCGAGCATCCCGAGGATCCGCTGGTACTCCTCGCCGGTCAGGCCGAGCTCGGCGTAGGGCTGCGGCCGGCCGGGCGTGGCGGCGGCCCGCGCCGTGGTGTCCTGGCCGGCGGCCGGCGCCGTGGTTCCCTGCGCGGCCGTCATGCCACACCCCCCGCGCGCCGGCGGCCCGCATCGCGTCCCTTTGGCGCGGTCACGCCGCCACCAGCGCGCGCACCGCCGAGGTGAAGAAGCCGAGCCCGTCCCCGCCCGGCCCGGTGAGCGCGTCTATGGCGTGCTCGGGGTGCGGCATCAGGCCCACGATCGTGCCGCTCTCGCTGCGGACCCCGGCGATCCGATCGGCCGACCCGTTCGGGGCAGCGCCGGCGTAGCGGGCCAGCACCAGGCCGCGCGCAGTGAGGTCGGCCAGCGTGGCCGGGTCGGCCACGTAGGCGCCCTCGCCGCTCTTGAGCACCAGGGTCAGCTCCTGGCCGGGCTGGTAGTCCCGGGTCCAGGGGGTGGCGGTGCTCTCGATCCGCACCCGGACCTCGCGGCTGATGAAGCGGAGCCCGCTGTTGCGGGTGAGCGCGCCGGGCAGCAGGTGGGCCTCGCACAGGATCTGGAACCCGTTGCAGATGCCGAGCACCGGCAGGCCCGCCCTGGCGGCGGGCACCAGCTCGGCCATCACCGGCGCGAACCGGGCTATGGCACCGCAGCGCAGGTAGTCGCCGTAGGAGAAGCCGCCCGGCAGCACCACGGCGTCGACGCCCCGCAGGTCACGGTCGCCGTGCCAGAGCGGGACCGCGGTGCCGCCCGCCCGCGTGACCGCGCGGGCCGCGTCCTGGTCGTCGAGGGACCCGGGGAACGTGATGACCCCGATACGGGCGGCGGTCAAGAGCGTTCTCGCGCGTGGGGCATGCTCGCAGATTACCGGCTCAGCCGGCGTCCCTGAGCGGGACTTCTTCCCTGGCCGCGGCGGTGCTCGCCTCCGGCTGGGCGAGCGGGGCGTCGCTGCGCAGCTCGATCCGCTTCTGCAGGGAGACGACGGTGCCGTGGCCGGGCCGGCTCCGCAGCGTGACGTCATCCACGCAGGCACGCATGATGGCCAGGCCCCGGCCGGACTCGGGAAGCTGGGCCAGCGTCCGCTGCTCTTCCCGCCTGACCCGGGACAGCCGGGTGCGCCTCGCCGGCGGCGGCCCGGGGAAGGGCCACTCCGCGGGCGCCCGGCGGCGGCGGAACCGGGAGACCGAGCGCAGGGCCAGGCTGTGCCCGGGCAGGGTCGCGGGATCGAACCCGCGGCCGCTGTCGAGGACCTCGAGCACGCAGCTGTGCGCGTCGACCGACGCGGTGACCTCGTACCGGAACCCGGGGCCGCTGTGCCGCAGCACGTTCGTGCACGCCTCGGTCACCGCCAGCAGCAGGTCGGCGATGCATTCCTCGTCCACCCCGAGCCGGTCAAGGGTCTGGCCGAGGACCCGGCGCATGACGGGGACGCTGATGGTCTCACGGGGGAACACCAGACAGAACCGAGCGTCGCCGGTCGGTTCCTCGGCAGTCGTCACCCGAGTGCGCATCCGCTCCTAAGCTCCCCGTGGCCACAGGTCACCGCTGACCTCATTGTGAATGGATTCCCGTGACCGGCCGCGGTAATCATGAACTTGGGCGATCTCTGGACGAACAGTGCTGTTCTAAGCTGTTAACGGACACGGCGGTGCCGGAGTTCGCGGATTCCGCGAGGTCAGCCGGCCCGGCGGGGTCAGGCCGGGTGGACGGAGAACTCCTCGATGACCGGGTTGGCCAGCAGCTCGTCCGCCAGCTCGGCCACCCGGGCCAGGGCGGCCTCGTCGGCGGGCTCACCAAGCTCCACCTCGAACCGCTTGCCCTGGCGGACGCCGAGGACCTGGCCGAAGCCGAGGCGGTGGCACGCGCTGGCGATCGCCTCGCCCTGCGGGTCGTGGATCTCGGGCTTGAGCATCACCTCGACGACGACTGTGGCCACGACAGGCAGCGTACGCCAGGCCCGGTTAGATCCCATGCCCGCGGGCAGGGCTTGTGGTGAGCCATGCCGTGATGTCTGTCACGATGGCTATATCGGGCATTCTCCGCTTGACCGCCTGCGACTGCCGCCGGGTACTGTCACAGCGAGCGCCGACGGACAACGCGGGCCGATGGACAAAGCGGCCGGTCGGGGCAACCGGGCCGGCCCGGACAAGCGAGGAGTGGCACGTGACCGTCAACGACGCCGGGCGAGCTGCTTCAGCTGATTCCCTCCGCCTTGGCGGGCAGCCGGAGTCAGCGGAGTTCGTTCAGCTCCTGACGCCCGAGGGCGAGCGGCTCGAGCATCCCGGCTACCCGCTCGAGATCTCGGCCGACGAAGTCCGGTCCCTGTACCGGGACCTGGTGCTGGTCCGCCGGATCGACTTCGAGGCGATCGCCTTGCAGCGCCAGGGCGAGCTGGGGATCTGGGCCTCGCTGCTCGGCCAGGAGGCCGCGCAGGTCGGCTCGGGCCGGGCCCTCGGGCCGAGGGACATGGCCTTCCCCACCTACCGGGAGCACGGGGTCGCCTGGTGCCGCGGGCTCGACCCGGTCAAGCTGCTGGAACTGTTCCGCGGGGTCAGCCACGGCGGCTGGGACCCCAAGGCGCACGGGTTCCACCTGTACACGATCGTGATCGGCAGCCAGACGCTGCACGCGACCGGCTACGCGATGGGCATCCAGCGCGACGGAGCGGTCGGCGAGGACGGCGAGGCCGTCATCGCCTACTTCGGTGACGGCGCGACCAGCCAGGGCGACGTCAACGAGGCGTTCATCTGGGCCTCGGTCACCAACGCGCCGGTGGTGTTCTTCTGCCAGAACAACCAGTGGGCCATCTCCGAGCCGCTGGAGCGGCAGAGCCGGGTGCCGCTGTACCTGCGGGCCCACGGCTTCGGCTTCCCCGGCCTCCGGGTCGACGGCAACGACGTGCTCGCCTGCCTCGCGGTCACCAGGAAGGCCATGCAGGCCGCCCGGGACGGCCAGGGGCCGACGCTGATCGAGGCGTTCACCTACCGGATGGGCGCCCACACCACGACCGACGACCCGACCAGGTACCGGCTGGCCGCCGAGCTCGAGACGTGGAAGCTGAAAGACCCGGTCGAGCGGGTGAAGGCGTACCTGGTCCGGAACGAGCTTGCGGACGAGAAGTTCTTCACCGGCCTGGAGGCCGAGTCGGATGAGGTCGGCGCGAGGATCCGGAAGGCGTGCCGGGAGATGCCCGACCCGGACCCGCTCACAATCTTCGACAACGTCTACGTCGAACCGAATGCGCTGCTCGAGTCCGAGCGGGACCAGTACGCCGCCTACCTCGACAGCTTCGAGGAGGTAGCCCGATGACCAAGCTGACCCTTTCCAGGGCGCTGAACGAGGGGCTGCGCAAGGCCCTGGAGAGCGACCCGAAGGTCTTGATCATGGGCGAGGACGTCGGGAAGCTCGGCGGGGTCTTCCGGGTCACCGACGGGCTGCAGAAGGACTTCGGCGAGGCCCGCGTGGTCGACACCCCGCTCGCCGAGTCCGGCATCGTCGGCACCGCGATCGGCCTGGCGCTGCGCGGTTACCGCCCGGTGTGCGAGATCCAGTTCGACGGCTTCGTGTTCCCCGCGTTCGACCAGATCACCACGCAGCTCGCCAAGATGCGGTACCGCTCGAGCGGGAACCTCATGCTGCCCGTGGTGATCAGGATCCCGTTCGGCGGCGGCATCGGCGCGGTCGAGCACCACAGCGAGTCGCCCGAGGCGCTGTTCACCCACACCGCCGGCCTGCGCGTGGTGGCCTGCAGCGACCCGGCCGACGCGTACGCGATGATCCAGCAGTCGATCATCTGCGACGACCCGGTGATCTTCTTCGAGCCGAAGCGGCGGTACTGGGAGCGGGCGGAGGTGGACACCGCGGGCGGCCTGGCGGACGCGCTGCCGCTGGACAAGGCCAGGACCGTCGTCGGCGGCACCGACGTGACCGTGCTGTGCTACGGGCCCATGGTCAAGACCTGCGTCGCGGCCGCCGCGGCGGCCGGGCAGGAAGGGCGCTCCCTCGAGGTGATGGACCTGCGCTCGCTGTCACCGCTGGACACGGACACGATCTTCGAGTCGGTCCGGCGCACCCGGCGGTGCGTGGTCGCGCACGAGGCGCCGGTCACCGGCGGCCTCGGCGCCGAGATCGCCGCCCGGGTGACCGAGGCGTGCTTCTACCACCTGGAAGCTCCGGTGCTGCGGGTCGGCGCCTTCTCCACCCCGTACCCGCCGTCGAGGCTGGAAGAGCACTACCTGCCCGACCTGGACCGGGTGCTGGACGCCGTTGACCGGACCTTCGGCTACTGAGGGGCTGCCCGATGCCGGACGTGATGCAGTTCAAGCTGCCTGACGTGGGAGAGGGCCTGACCGAGGCCGACATCGTCAAGTGGCATGTCAAGCCGGGGGACCGGGTCAAGGTCAACCAGATCATCGTGGAGATCGAGACCGCCAAGGCCGTCGTCGAGCTGCCGTCTCCCTACGAGGGCGTGGTGGCCGGGCTGCTCGTGCCGGAGGGACAGACCGCCGACGTCGGCACGCCGATCATCGCCGTGGAGGTGGGCGCGGACGCGGGTGCCGGGCAGCAGCCCGCCGCGCCGCCGGCGCCGATGGGCGGCACCAGCGCCGACCTGGTTCCGCCGCCCCCGGCGGGCGCGGGGCCCGGGCCGGGGGTCCCCGGCACCGAGCCAGGCATCCACGGCACCCTGGCGCCCAAGGAGGAGCGGCAGTCGGTGCTGGTCGGCTACGGCGTCAAGCCCGGCTCGACCGCCAGGCGCCGCAGGAAGGCAGCCGCCGCAGCCGCGTCGCCTGGCCTCACCGCGGTCCCTGCTGCCGCACCAGCGGCCCGCACCCAGGCTGCCCCGGCCGCCACGTCAGCCCAGGGCTCCCCTGCCGCCGCATCAGCCTCGGCAGCGACCCCAGCGGCGGCGCGCCAGGCCGCGC
>JASHPR010000515.1 GCA_030038015.1 Streptosporangiaceae bacterium | reverse complement strand
CCCTGGCCGCAGTCGGGGCCGGCCACCAGCGGCCGGCCACCGGCGCGGCTGGCCACGGACGCGGGCGGGAGGTGTGATGCTCGGAGGCTCGCGAAGGCGGACCCGCCAGGCCGGCGGCGGCCGGCGGCGGCCAAGGCTCACCGGCTGCCTGCTGTGGATCCTGGGGCTGATCGTCGCCTTGATCATCCTTTCGCTGCTGTTCGGCGGCCACCAGAAGGGCACCAAGGCCAGCGGTTCCCCGGTCCTGTTCCGGGTCAGCGCGGCGGGGAGGCCGTGATGACCGGGCTGGCCGGCAAGCTGGCCGGGCTGGCCGCCGCGATCGCCGCCCTGATCGCGGCGCTGCTCGTGGCGTCGGCGGTGCACCTGCTGCCGCAGCTCAGGAACCCGTTCGCGGAGACGGCCAGAGACCGCAGCGGCCGGCTCGGCCGCTGCCAGGTCCAGGGTTCCGGCCCGGCGGTCCTCGTAGTCGAGCAGTGTGTTCCGGCCGCCCAGGTCGGCGAGCGCAGCGATCCACCGCGTTCGGGGAGACCGTGCGGCGCTGCGTGACCGTCAGGAGCGCAGGTACGACGCGCCGTTGAGGTCCAGGATGGCGCCGCTGGCCCATTCGGCCTCGGGCGAGGCCAGGTACAGCACCGCGGCGGCGACCTCCTCCGGCTCGGCGACCCGGTGGAACGGGCTCTGCGCCCTGATGTCGTCTCCCCGGGGCGGGCGCAGGTGGCCGGCGGCCATGTCGGTTTCCACGAACCCCGGCGCGACCGTGGCGACCGCTATGCCGTGCGGGGCGAGCGCGACGGCCAGCGACTGCCCGAAGGCGTTCAGCCCGGCCTTGCTCGCCCCGTAGGCCGGCTGGCCCGGCTCGCCGCGGAACGCGCCGCGGGACGAGACGTTGACGATGCGGCCGCCGCCGCGGCCGATCATGTGCTGGACCGCGCACCAGGTCACGTTCGCCGCGCCGACCAGGTTGACGCCGAGCGTCTGCTGCCAGGCCGCCTGCCAGTCCTGGTATGACACCTCGGTGACCGGGTGCGGGATGAACACCCCGGCGTTGTTCACCAGGGCGTCCAGTCCGCCGAGTTCGCCGCAGGCGCGGTCCACCATGCGGCGGACCTCGTCGGCGTCGGCCAGGTCGGCCTGCACCGCCACGTGCCCGGAGCCCGGCAGCCCGGCGAGCACGCCGTCGGCGCGCTCGGCCGGGCCGCGATGGTGCACCGCGACCCGGTCGCCCTGTCCCGCGAACGCCCGGGCGACGGCCCGGCCGATGCCCCGTGCCGCCCCGGTCACCAAGATCGCTCGATCCGCCACCCGTCGACCTTACGCGGCCGGGGACGGCGCGGTGTCGCGCGGGGGCGGGTCAGGCAAGGCGGGTGAATGTGCCCCCGAGCGGGTTACAGCCCGCCCTCCGGTACATTCACGCGCACGTCTTGCCTGGCTTCGCGGCGTCGCAGCCGGTTAGGTTTCTGTTGTGACCAGGGACGCGCTGACGACATGAAGCCAGGGGAGATCCGCGCGCTGGTGCGGATGCGCGGCTTCGACGCAGACCATGACCGCCGGGTCGTCGCCCGCAGCCACAGCATCGGTGACCTCAGGCGCGAAGCGCGGCGCCGGCTGCCGCAGCCGGTGTTCGGCTACGCCGACGGCGGCGCCGACGAGGAGCTCACGATGCGCGCCAACCGGGCGGCGCTCCGCCGGTGGCTGTTCCGGCCCTGGGTGCTGCGCGACGTGTCAGAACCTGACCTGCAGGTGCCGGTGCTCGGCTCGGGCCTGGCGGCGCCGCTCGGGCTCGCCCCCACCGGGTTCACCCGGGTGTTCCACCCGGACGGGGAGCTGGCGGTGGCCAGGGCGGCGGCGTCCCGGGGGCTGCCGTACGGCCTGTCGACGTGCGGCACGCACACGATCGAGGAACTGGCCGGGACCGGCCATCCCGGCCTCTGGTTCCAGCTCTACGTGCTGCGCGACCGCAAGCTCAGCGACGCGCTCGTCGACCGGGCCGCCGCCGCGGGCTACGGGGTGCTCGAGGTCACGGTCGACACGCCGGCGGGCGGGCGGAGGACCC
Organism: Streptosporangiaceae bacterium; assembly: GCA_030038015.1. Lineage (GTDB taxonomy): Bacteria > Actinomycetota > Actinomycetes > Streptosporangiales > Streptosporangiaceae > JASHPR01. The sequence goes on along the minus strand of JASHPR010000515.1, from coordinate 3,352 downwards.
GCGACCTGCGCACCGGGTTCACCGCGCCGCCGATGCTCACGCCCCGCGCCCTGCTGGACATCGCCGTGCGACCCGGCTACTGGACGTCGATGCTGCGCGCTCCCGCGCTCAGGTATGCCAGCCTCGCCGCGCCGGGCCTGCACACGATCGCCGACATCACGGCGATGTTCGACCCCAGCCTGAGCTGGGATGACATCGAGGTCCTCCGTGCCCGCTGGCCGGGCAAGCTGCTGCTGAAGGGCCCGCTCGGCCCGGCCGACGCCGTGCGGGCGGTGTCGGCCGGAGTGGACGGCATCCACCTGTCGAATCACGGCGGCCGCCAGCTGGATCGCTGCGTCGCGGCGGTCGACATGGTGCGGCCGGTGCGCGAGGCGATCGGCGAGCAGGCCGCCATTATTCTCGACTCGGGCATCCGCCATGGCGCCGACGTGGCCGTGGCGATCGCGCGCGGCGCGGACATGTGCATGGTCGGCCGCGGCTACCTGTACGGCCTCGCCGCCGCCGGGCAGCTCGGCGTCGAGCACGCCATCGACCTGCTCACCGGGGAGCTGCGCCGCACCATGCAGCTGCTCGGCGTCACCACGGTCGCCGAGCTCAGGAAGCACGGCGACGAGCTGGTGGTCCCGGCCGCGCCCGGCGCGTCCCGGGAGCCCTAGCCGCCGGCCGTGTGCGGGGCGCCGTGGCGCCATGGCCGTGGCGCCCGGCTCAGCCGCCGGCCATGGCGGCGACGATCAGGTAGGGCTCGGTGCCCGCCGCGATCGCCTCGGGGAGCGGCGCGTCCGGCGGCTCGTGGGACAGGTCCTGCTCGCAGCCGAAGAACCGCATGAACGCCCGGCGCTTCCCGGTGGCCTGGTCGCGGATCGTCCCCCGGAGCACCGGGTAGCGGGCCTCCAGCTCGTCCAGCACCAGGCGCTGCGTGGGCTGGCCCGTCCCGGCGCAGCAGAGCTGCACCTCGCCGTCGACCTTGGCCAGCACCCGCAGGTGGCTGGGCAGCACGACCCGGATCACGGCAGCGTCTGGACCTCGACCGACAGCACCCGCGGCAGGTCCCTGACGATCGGGGCCCAGGTGTCGCCGGAGTCGGCCGACACGTAGACCTGGCCGCCGGTGGTGCCGAAGTACACCCCGCACTCCTCCAGCGAGTCCACGGCCAGCGCGTCGCGCAGCACGTTGACGTAGCAGTCGCGCTGCGGCAGCCCGCTGGCCAGCGGTTCCCACTCGTTCCCGCCGGTCCGGCTGCGGTACACGCGCAGCTTCCCCTCGGGCGGGTAGTGCTCCGCGTCGCTGGTGATCGGGATCACGTAGACGGTGTCGGGCTCATGCGCGTGCACGTCGATCGGGAACCCGAAGTCGGTCGGCAGGTTGCCGCTGATCTCGTGCCACGACAGGCCGGCGTCGTCGCTGCGCATGACATCCCAGTGCTTCTGCATGAACAGCACGTCGGGCCGTGACGGGTGCATCGCGATGCGGTGCACGCAGTGGCCGACCTCGGCGTCCGGGTCCGGGATCCCCTCGGACTGCAGCCCGCGGTTCACCGGCCGCCAGGTCGCGCCCGCGTCATCGGAGCGGAACGCGCCAGCGGCGGAGATCGCGGCGAACATCCGGCCGGGGTTGCTCCGGTCCAGCAGGACCGTGTGCAGGCACATCCCGCCGCCGCCCGGCTGCCAGGACGGTCCCGACTCCTGATGGCGCAGGCCGGGCAGCTCACGCCACTCGTTCCCGCCGTCGTCCGAGCGGAACAGCGCCGCGTCCTCGGCCCCGGCGTATACGGTGTCCGGGTCGTCCAGCGACGGCTCGAGGTGCCAGACCCTGGCGAACTCCCACGGGTGCGGCGTGCCGTCGTACCACTGGTGCGTGCCCGGCGTGCCGTCGTACGTGAACTTGTTGCCCACCGGCTGCCAGGTCCGGCCGCCGTCGTCGGAGCGCTGGATCACCTGCCCGGACCAGCCGCTGGACTGTGACGCGTACAGCCGGTCCGGATCGGCGGGGGACCCCTTCAGGTGGTAGATCTCCCAGCCGCCGAAGTGGGGGCCGCTGACCGACCAGTCCTCGCGGCGGCCGTCGGACGTCAGCACGAACGCGCCCTTGCTCGTGCCCACCAGCACCCGTACCCCAGTCATCGTGTTCCCTTCGCGCTTGCTGCGGCCCGCCGTGCCGGGCCGTCGTCCCCTTAGACGAGCGCCGGCAGCGAAACTCATCGCTGGCCGGGCAGGGAAAGGAACGGGCCCGGATGAGGGACCAACGTACCGCCGGCCGCCCCTGGCACGCGGGCTGTCCGCGGCCCCGGAACCGAGGGCTGCGGTGTGCGCGCCCGCCGGCTGGGGATGAGCCCGGCTGCGGCGGTGACGGCAGGCGGAGCCGTCGCGGACGTCACGCGCCGTGGCGTCCTCAGGGAACCGCGACGTCTCAGAGCTTGGTCAGCTTGGAGTAGGGCGCGGTGATCCGTTCCTGCTGGGTGCCGAAGTCGACGAGGACGGCGACCTCTTCTTCGACGCCGATGACCGTGCCGAGCCCGTACCTGTCGTGCGTCACTCGGTCGTTGACGGCGTAGCTCTCGATGTGCCTGACCGGCTCGGGGATGTTGTTGAACGGACTTCCGGGAAGGTAGCGCCTGGTGGCGGCGCGGGCTGTCTTCACGGAATACCAGTATGACCCCCCTAGGGGCTTTTCGGATGCGCCTCGCCCAGGTTCGGGCCTGCTATATGGAGACAGGCGCGGGCCCAGGCGAGATTTTTCCATGATCATGCCGGATTGGCCATGCAAACGGCGAGGCTCAGCCGCGCGGCGCTGGCCCGGCCGTCGCCAGCAGCCGCAGCCCGGCCTCCACCAGCGCGTAGCCGACCTGGCGCCGCATCCGCGGCCAGCGGCGCTCCAGTGGGGTCGGCGACCCAGGGCGGGGGGCGCTGCGTTCACGCCGGCCGGCGGCGCCGCGCCGCATCTCGCGGCAGCGGGAATCGGCCAGCGAGCCGAGCAGCCAGGCGTTCATGACCCGCTCCGCGGGCCCTCGGCGGGAGGGCTGAGCGGGTAGGAGAGCACGAGCATTTCCACCGGCACCGACCCCGGCGGCCGCTTCGACGGGTCGGTCATCCGCTCCGGGAACCGGGACCGCAGCAGGAACATCAGCTCGGCACCGAGCTGCTCGAGCTCGCCGGCGGTCAGGTACAACCCGTCCTGGGCGTCGATGGCGGCTTCCCGCCATTCCCGGGGGTAGGTGGTCCTCGTCTCCAGCCACCTGCGGTACCGGTCGAGCTGGCGCTCGCGGACCATCCGGCTCAGGGCGCTGGCGGCGATCTCCGCTTCCGGGTCGCCATGGCCGGAAATCGAGAAGCCGAGAGATGTCATCCGCCAAGGT
>JASHPR010000514.1 GCA_030038015.1 Streptosporangiaceae bacterium | reverse complement strand
TTCCGGTACAACGCCGAGCTCGGCACCATCGACATTGGCGGTCGCGCCATGGGCCAGAGCCGCAAGTTCCGCAACCTGTCCGCCAACCCCAACGTGGCCTTCGTGGTCGACGACATCGCCTCCTACCAGCCCTGGAGAGTCCGCTGCATCGAGATCCGGGGGCACGCGGAAGCCCTCACCGACCAGCCTGCCCCGCTTCCCGGGATGTCCAACGAGATCATCCGCATCCACCCCACCCGCGTCATCGCATTCGGGCTCGAAAACGCCGCCGGATAGCCCGCCCCGGGTGGCCGACGGGCTATTGGCACGCGCCACAGCCCGCTTGCCCGAGATGTCATCGACAACGGAGACTGGCCAACGGCAGCCGACGGCTATGGGGTGCTCCGATCCTCAGCCTTCCTGGCTTCCAGCACGGCCTCTGAGAGCACGTCATACTCCTCCCGGGTCAGCTCCCCTCGCGAATAGGCAGCCGTGACATCGTCATAGGAGTTCGCGACGGATGGGCGGGGATCTTCTTGTGCTCGTGCCGCCAAATCCAGGTAGCTAGATGGCGGCGGCGGCATCGTTGCCGGCCAGTTGCGACTGCGGAACCGTCGGGCAAGCTCCTCCAATGTGAGCTCACCAGCTTTGTAGCTGGCAATCAGGTCGGTGACCTCGCTCACCATTCCTCCCGTTGTCTTCGGCAATGGCCGACGTCGATCAGCATTGGATCTCGGCCAGTGACTGAGTTGTCGTAGACCGCCCAATCGGCGAACCTCGGCTTGACCTTCTCGAACGTCCGGCGGTTCACGCTGCCCCAATCTGGGTCCGCTTGGGCCTTGATTACTTCGGGCGGGATGTACCTGCCGCCGAATCCGATGCCCGCACGGTAGTCCTCGTGCCCTTGGCGGTGCCTGGTATAGGCGCGGCCCACCGCGACATCGATGCTGATAGCCACGAAAATTCCGCCGGTCGAGTATCCCGCGCGATCCAGGTCGTCGAGCCGCTGCTCGGTGGATGGCGCGCTGCTCATCGTGATGTCCCAGATGACGTTCTTCCCATCCCTCACCGCCCGGCCGGCTAACAGTTTGGCGATATGCGAGGACTCCTCATGCACCAGGTCGGATGCCTCCATCGGAGACAGGCCATCAAGCTGTGGAATCAGCCCTCGCCGGGCCATCGCTTCCTTGATGCCGTCCGGGTTGATGGTCAGGTACCGCGATTGTTCAACGTGGGCGTGGTCACCGAGCACGGTCGACTTCCCCGCGCCGCCAAGCCCTCCAGCCATGATCGCCTTCCTCTCGCAGGGAACATTAGATGCCATCTCGTAGAGATCCGCGACGATCGCGTCGTGCGCATCCCGGCGATCCTTCGACCAGATTCCGAGTCGCTGGTCGGCCAGGTGCTGCCGGTCGGTCGCCAGCCCCTGATCGCGCGCCCGGTCAAGCTGGCCGCGGATGTGCCGTACGCGGTCTTCGTGCTGTGCGTCGGTGAGCGGCTCCGGGCGCACTTGCGGCCCGTCCGGGAGGGTTTCTTCGCGCTGGCCGCCGGGCCGGTCCGGCTGGCTGGGCCGACTCGGATGCCAGTCGGGCAGCCGGTCCAGGCGCTGCCGCAGGCTTTCGCGGGACCATCGCCCCAGACCGTCGGCTAACGCTGACCGATCCGCGGGCGCCCGGCGATCCGCCACCGGCCGGTGGCCGGGAGCAGCCTGCTCACCAGCCCTTTCTTCTGCCGGCTGCGGCTGGTCCGGCCATCTCGCCACGAGCTGGTCCTCCTCGCGACCTTCAATCCGGGCGGTTGCAGGACGTGCTGACGGCCATCTTGCCGCCGAACATGGTCCGGCGAACAGTGTGGTGGAGTCCGCGCTGTCGTAAGAGGAACAGCGTGGACGCCATCACCTCACTGGCGCGGGCTCACTGACGCCGGCTCACTGGCGCGGGCACGCTGACCCGGGCACGCTGACCCGGGCTCACTGGCGCGGGCACGCTGACCCGGGCACGCTGGCCCGGGCACGCTGGCCCGGGTTCGCTGACCGGGGAAAGACGCGCCGCCCGGGACCTGGCAGGGACCCAGCCCGCACCCTGGTGCCGTACCCGCAGCCGTGTCGGCGGCTCAGCCGATCCTGTCCAGGTACACCCGGCCGGCCGCGGGCAACACGATGAGGGCGGGATAGGGGCCGAGCAGCGGGCCCAGGCGGGTGCTCTGCGGGTAGGTGACGGCGTCCGTGACCGCGCCGGTGGCGACGTTGTAGCGGCCGGCGCAGCCCATGCCCGCGCAGGCTTGGGCGTCAGGCGCGCTCTGGTCGATGGGCCCGGCGAGACTGCCGATGGCGTGGTTGCTGCCGGCGATGCCCGGTGCGTTTGTCTCCGGGCCGGCGAGCGTCGTGGCGTCGTAGGTCTGCGACGAGGAGTCCAGGCCCTGGCCGGCGTCGTGGATCACCAGGAGCTGGCTGCCGATGACGCTGATCGCCTGGATCGCCGCGGGGCCGGAGAGCTGCTCGTTGACGCTCTGGTTGGTCGATGCCTCCAGCCGGGTCCCGTTCGGGTTGATGCGGACGATGGTCGCGCCGCCGGATTCCACGTAGTACAGGCCGAGCGGCCCGGCGGCCACATCCGCGACGTTCGCCGCGTCGGTGCCGACCGTGGTCGTCGCGCCGGAGCCCGGGCTGATCTCGACAACCTGCCCGGGGCCGCTGATGCTGCCGAGAACGGCCCACAGCTCACCGGCCGAGGCCGCCATCAGCCGCACAGGCAAGGCCAGGTTCAACCTCCGGACGACCGCCCCGGTCGCCCGCGCGTACTCGATGATCTGCGTGCCGCCGCCGACATACAGGTAGGTGTCGTCGGCGGCCAGCGCCGCTATGGGGATCGGCGGGTGCTCGGCGACCTGCGCGGGCCCGTCCCCGTCGACGACGTAGACGGCCGTTCCCGCGGGAGCCACCTGGGTCCCGGCCTGCTGCGGGCCGAACGCCGCGAACACACTGCCGTCGGGCGCCTCGGCGGCGGCCACCGCCAGGAAGGCGCTGCTTGGGAGCGGGAACGGAACGCGCGCCAGCACGTGCAGGCGACCGGACGTTGACGGCGACGGCGGGGCGGGCACGGTGACCGCAACCGGCGACACGCTGGCGCTGGCCGAAGCCGACGCCGCCACGCTGGCCGGGGTGGTACGGCTGGGCGTCGAGCTTGGCTGCTGGCTGCCTGCCGAGCAGCCCGCAGCCAGCAACACCGCGCTGCCCGCCAGGGCCGCGGCAAGCAGTCGACGCACGGCGACATAGTAGGGCACACCTTCAGGAAGCTTGGTGGGTTTCCACAGGATGGACAGCGATCCGGGTGGTTACTGCGACAGCGCCTCGATGCGGCTGCGCAGGGCCGTAGCCAGTTGCTGCGGTGCGCGCTGCTCGCGGCCAGCATCAGGGCGGCCCGGCGGTCACGTTGACCGTGCTCGGCTGATTTTATCCGTTTGCGTATTGCTTTTACCGCTTCGGGAGTATAGGTTCCCCGCCAGCCCTGGCAGACGGGCGAATGGCGTGTGCCGGTTTCCGGCCACTTCACGACGGGGAGCGACAATGACCGGTCGCAAGCCTGGCATGCGCGTTCTCGGGGTTCTCGCGGCTGCCGCGCTGGCCGCGGGCATGGCGACCGGGATCAGCAGTTCTGCGGCCCAGGCGGTCGAGGGCGTGACGTGCCCAACCGTCAGCTCGAGCACCGGGGCGGTGACGCCTGCCCCGTCGCCCGGGGTCGACTGGGCCGGCTGCGACCTGGACAACGCGGACCTGTCCGGCGCCGACCTTTCCGGCGCTGACCTGGCCATATCGCTGATGAAAGGCGCCGACCTTTCCGGCGCGAACCTTACCGGCGCCAACCTTGACCAGGTCATCTTCAAGTCGGCGAACCTGTCATCGGCCAACCTCACCGGCGCCACCATGGTCTACACGGCGTCGGGCGATGTCACCGCGAGCCCCCTGCCGACGCTGCCGGCCGGCTGGCAGCTCACCGACGGCTACCTCATCGGCCCGCGGGCCGACCTGGGCAACGCGGCGCTCAGCGGCGCCGGCCTGTCGTCGGCGGACCTCGCCGGGGCGCTGATGGACGGCGCGACCCTGACCGGGGCGAGCCTTGCCGAGGCCGACCTTGACGGCGCATCCCTGGGGGACGCGAACCTGGCCGGCGCCGACCTCAACGACGCGAACCTGACGGGCGCGTCCCTCGCGGGAGTCGAGTCCGGCGGCATCACCGGCGCGACGACGATGCTGCCGGCCGACTGGCAGCTGAAGAGCGGCTACCTGGCGGGCCCGGATGCCGACCTTGACGGCGACGACGCGTCCGGCGTGAACCTGTCCGGCACCGACCTCGAGGACGCGTCGTTCTACGGGACCGACCTGGCGGGCGCCAACCTCAGCGACGCCAACCTCACCGGCATCAGCGCCGCGGGCGTCGACCTCGAGAACGCCAACCTGACCGGCGCGAACCTCACCGACGCCAGCATCGCCCTGGAAGCGTTCGGCGCCGGGGCGCCGACGTTGCAGGGCGCGGACCTCGCGGGCGCGACCCTGACCGGCGTGATCACCGCGGACATCGCAGGCGGCCCGGCGGTCCTGCCCCCGCACTGGATGTTCGCCGGCGGCTACCTGCTCGGCCCGACGGCCGACCTGAAGTACGGCGAGGTGCTGGCGAACCTCGACCTGACCGGCATGGACCTGGACTTCGCGAACATCGCGAGCACGGAGTTCCAGTACGACAACCTCACCGACGCGAGCTTCTGGGGCAGCAACGCCGTGGCGGCCGACTTCTACCAGGACACCTGGTCGAACACGATCTGCCCGGACGCGAGCAACTCCAACCTGTACGTGTCCGGCTGCTTCAGCGCCCGCCGGTACGACCTGGCCGGGTTCAGCACGCCCAAGCCCGGCGCGACTCTGAGCAAGTCGGCGCGCAGCTTCCCGGCCGCGTTCCGCCTGACCAACCCGGCCACGGGTGCCGAGGTGGCCGGGGCGACGGCCAGGGCGCTGTCGGCCGGGCACGACGTGCGGGCCATCCTGGCCGGGCCGGGCATCAGGACCGAGACCGTGACCTGCAGCTGGGTCAGCAGGCACCGGTACTTCTCCTGCACCTTCGCCACACCGGCGAAGGCGAAGGCCGGCAGCCGTCACCGCTACACCATCGCCGTCCAGGTGAACCAGGGGCCCGGGTTCCTGCTGGCGCTGCCCGCCCGCGGGGTGACCAACCCGGAGATCATCCACTTCAGCTAGCCGCACGCCGCGGCGGGTCCTGAGCACGCCGCGCGTCCGCGAGACGGTTGAGCACCGGCTGATCCACGCTGGAGGCTGGGCGACCCGTTCAGGAAAAATGCGTCAGTCGGTGCCGGACTCCATCGCGGCGCGGTCCAGCATCTCCTCCTCGCGGTCGGCCTTCCCGGCGGAGGCGATCACCTGGGCCCCGCCCTCGGGCATTGCGCCGATCAGCCCCGTTGACGCCGCCTGCGCGGCGCCGAGCAGCTGCGGGTGCGCGCTGCCGACCATGCCCAGCCCGGCATACTGCTCGAGCTTGGCGCGGGAATCGGCGATGTCGAGGTTGCGCATGGTCAGCTGGCCGATCCGGTCGACCGGCCCGAACGCGGAGTCCTCGATCCGCTCCATGGACAGCTTGTCCGGGTGGTAGCTGAACGCGGGCCCGGCCGTGTCCAGGATGGAGTAGTCCTCGCCGCGGCGCAGCCGCAGCGTCACCGCGCCGGTGACCACCGTCCCCACCCAGCGCTGCAGCGACTCGCGCAGCATCAGTGCCTGCGGGTCCAGCCAGCGGCCCTCGTACAGCAGCCTGCCCAGCCGCCGTCCCTCGATGTGGTAGCTGGCCAGGGTGTCCTCGTTGTGGATCGCGTTGACCAGCCGCTCGTACGCCGCGTGCAGCAGCGCCATACCCGGCGCCTCGTAGATGCCGCGGCTCTTGGCCTCGATGACCCGGTTCTCGATCTGGTCGGACATGCCCATGCCGTGCCGGCCGCCGATCGCGTTGGCCTCCAGCACGAGGTCGAGCGCGGTGGGGAACTCCTTGCCGTTGATCGTGACCGGCCGCCCCTGCTCGAACCCGATCGTGACGTCCTCGGCCGCGATCTGGGTGTCCGGGTCCCAGAACCGCACCCCCATGATCGGCTCGATGAGCTCGATGCCCGTGGTGAGGTGCTCGAGCTCCTTGGCCTCGTGAGTCGCGCCCCACAGGTTCGCGTCGGTGGAGTAGGCCTTCTCGGTGCCGTCCCGGTAGGGCAGGCCGCGGGCCAGCAGCCACTCGGACATCTCCGTGCGGCCGCCGAGCTCGCCGACGAAGTCCGCGTCCAGCCACGGCTTGTAGATCCGCAGCGAGGGGTTCGCGAGGAGGCCGTAACGGTAGAACCGCTCAATGTCATTGCCCTTGAACGTTGAGCCGTCCCCCCATATCTGCACCCCGTCCTCGAGCATCGCCCGGACCAGCAGGGTGCCGGTGACCGCCCTCCCCAGCGGTGTGGTGTTGAAGTACGCGCGGCCGCCGGACCGGATGTGGAACGCGCCGCAGGTGAGCGCGGCGAGCCCCTCCTCCACGAGGGCTTCGCGGCAGTCGACCAGCCGGGCGATCTCTGCGCCGTACGCGGCGGCGCGGCCGGGCACCGAGGCGATGTCGGGCTCGTCGTACTGGCCGATGTCGGCGGTGTAGGTGCAGGGGACCGCGCCGTGCTCGCGCATCCACGCGACCGCCACCGACGTGTCGAGGCCGCCGGAGAAGGCGATCCCCACACGCTCGCCGACGGGCAGGGAGGTGAGCACCTTGGACACACTGCAAGTATATGCATGCCAACGCATGATCATGCAAGTACTCTGCGGGTCCGGCGCCTCGGCGCGTGCCCGGCCGCCACACTGACCCCACCGGTTACGTGAATGTGGCGACGCGGTGCCATCGAGCCGGCGCTACGGGTGCGGCCGCGCCTTATCAGGCGGCGTGCCGGATGATCGATGGCGAATCGCTCCGGCACAGATCAGCGAGCACTGACAGGGCTATCAGGCCGGTCCGGAGGACGTCTTCAGGTGCCACCTCTCCGGCGGCGACCAGGATCTCGAGCGGGTTGCCGCCCTGCGATCCCTCCGCGCGATCGGGTTCTTCGGCAACGATCCACTGCCGCTGCAAGTAACCCGCAGCAAGGGCGCCGGTCAGCGCGTCGGCAGCGACCGGGCCGGCCGTGCCCGGGATGATGCCATCGACCACTGGCGAGAGCTCGGCCAGCGCCTCGCTGAGCTCGTCACCCCCGACCAGCGCACAGGTCGCGTCCACGAGCGCGCCCTCGCCAAGGAGGAACGCCGGCCCGTCAAGGATGGGAAACTCCGGGCCGGCCTGGAAACGCTGGCTCGCATCCCTCAGCAGCCACGCCTGAATCGCCTTGCTGCAGTTCAGCTCTGCTCTGGCGATGGGTGCGAGCACTTCGAGAAGCGCGTTCACCGCTGGGTTGCTCAGTTCCAGCCCGTCGAAGACCACTGCGCGAACCAGCGCGCTGACCGCGACGTGCCAGTGCACCGGATCAGCAGTGATCACTGTGGCGCTTGGGACACCCGCCGTAAGCAAGCTGGGCGCACGCCGCGCTTCCGCCAGCATGACGCCGCCGAAAAGACGATGGCCCAGGGAACCCGCCGGCCATCGCCGCGCCATGGCTGGAACCGGTTCGGTGCCGCCACACCACGCCCGGCAGGTCGCTGCATAGTGTGCGTGGCGTTCGTGGAAGGCCTCGCTCAGCGCCTGCATGCCAGCGACGAGCTTGCACTGCCACATGGCCTCCGTCGCTAAGACTGGCCTGATCCGCCGGGTGTCGTACGCCGCCACGCGGCGGGCCTTCTTGCGGTTGCTTGCACGGCCCACGGAACCTCCCGTTGCTCGGTTGATGCCGACGACCATACGAGCCGGGTACGACAAAACCGGCGAATAAGTACGCGTGGCGACGTGTATGCCCCTGGGCGGCCAGGGTTTCCCCGGCGCGTAACGTTCAAGAAAAGCCGGAAGCGGGCGCCGGCCCGGCGGCTGCTATGACGCGGCCGGGGCTGCATCCTGGGCGGTTCCGGTGCTTCCGGCGCCGCGCTGGGCGGCCCGCCAGGCGTCCCACACCTGGCGGGCGAGCTTGCCGCGCGCGGGGACCGCGATGCCCCGGGCGCTGGCCCAGGCGCGGAGCTCGGCGGTGGTCGGCTCCGGCGCGGCGGGCGCACCGTCCAGGTCCGTCTCGCCTCCGTCGGGCATGAGGCGGCCAGCCGCTGCGGCCTCGGTCTCGGCCCAGGCACGGGACGCCGCCAGGAACCGGTAGGTCCACTCCTCGGCGAGCTGCCTGGTCTCGCAGAACACGATCGGCACCGACGGCCAGCGGACCTGCACCTCGGCGAGGGCGTCCGCGACCACCGACGGGCGCACCCATTCGGCCTTGAAGACGGCCGAGTAACGGTCCTCGACCACCAGCGCGGCCCGGGGAAGCGCCGCGAGCTCGGCGACGGCGTAGCGGAGCTTCCCAGCGGTCAGGCTGGACACCAGGTCGGCCAGGGACTTGCGTTCGACCGAGGCGATGAGGCGGCCGGCATGGACTACACCGTAATCACCGCAGGGCAGCGCCCGCTTCACCACCGTGGCCTGCTGGCCGGCGAACCGGTAGGGGTACTGCTCGTGGCTGTCGGCCACGATCTCCAGGTCGGGGATGCCCGCAGCCCGGGCGGTGGGGGTGCGCACGTTCGGGCGGGCCTGCTTGCGGGTCCGGGGCGACTGCCAGAACACCGCGTCCCGGCCGCGGGCCTTCGTGAAGACGAGCTGGGAGCGGTTCTCCCGGCCGCGGTCCAGGACCAGGTCGATCGCGGCGCCCCGGCGGACGCAGGACCGCAGCGGCACCCGCTCGACGATCTGCGGATCCGCGGGCCACTCCTCGGCCGGGACGGGATAGCAGTACAGCGCCGTGGTCCGCGGCCACGTCCCCGCGGTGCGGAACACCATCCCGCCGGAGACCGGCAGCCGCATCAGGTAGCGCAGCTTCGACTCGGGGTCGGGGTTGGCGGCGATCAGCAGCTCCACGGTTCTCAGCTTGCCAGGTGTTCGCCAGGAACGCGGCCAGGCTGCCCGGTTCCCGGGCTGCCGTGGGGAGGATGCCAGCGTGTCGCCGGCCGGGTCCGGAACCTGCCCCGGGACCGGACGCACCGGCCGGGACCGGAGCCTACCGCCGCGACGGGGCACGCATGGCCGCTGCCATGCCGCGGTTGGCCAGCGCGTCCGCGCGCTCGTTGCCAGGGTTCCCTGCGTGGCCCCTGACCCAGCGCCAGTCCACGTCGTGCCGGCGCACCACTGCGTCCAGCCGCTGCCACAGGTCTGCGTTCTTGACCGGCCGCTTCCCGGCCGTCATCCAGCCATTGCGCTTCCAGCCAGCCAGCCATTTGCTGATCCCGTTCCGGAGGTAGGTGCTGTCGGTGTGCAGCCGGACCAGCACCGGCCTGGTCAGGCTCTCCAGCGCCCGGATCGCGGCCATGAGCTCCATCCGGTTGTTGGTGGTCAGCCCTGGCTCGCCGCCGTACAGCTCCTTGACGTGGCCGCGGTAGCGCAGCACGGCGCCCCAGCCTCCCGGGCCCGGGTTGCCGCTGCAGGCACCGTCGGTGTAGATCTCCACGACCTCGCGTCCCGCCGCACCTGACATGCAGGCAACCTACCGCCCGCCCACCTGCGCCAGGCTGCAATCACTGCGGCCTGCCGTGGTGCTTACCCGGACAGCGCCAGGTGATCGCGCATGCCGAGTTCGCGGCGCAGCCACGCCGTGTCGACGCCGTGCTCTCCCCGCGCCGCGACCAGGTCGGCCTCGTACTCGAACTGGCGCAGCATGCCCTCCAGCAGCAGCCGGCCTTTCCCGGCGGCGGCCTGGCGCGGCGTCTGGCCGCGCAGCGCCGGGACCTTCTCATCGAGCCAGTGCTTCTCCCATCCCTCGGCCGCCGGGGCGGCGCCGCGCGGGAACGCCCGCGGCCCGGCGGGCCAGGCCGTGTCCTGCGCCGGGTCGACGCGCACCTCGTCGGTGACGACCGGCTCGGCGCCGATCTTCGTCAGGATGCCGAGCAGGCCCGCGAGCCGCTCCCGGGAGTTCACCTCGGCCTCAATCTGGTCTCCGCGGAACTGGAGCGAGCCCCGTACCCAGCGCTGCGTCTCGGGAAGGTTGTCGACGTCCACGTCTCCGAGTCCCTGGAGGCGGAGCTGCGCCCTGGCCTCGGCCAGCAGCGCCGCGCGCTCGCCATCCGGGATCTGCCGGCCAAGCCAGACAAGGCGCAGCGGATCGCGGCGCCCGCGGCCGGGATCGGGTTCGCCGTCGAAGTCGGTGCGCGCGGACAGCCGTGCCGCCGCCTGCACGCCGTCGCGCACCTTGATCTGGGCGGTGATCAGGCACATCTCGTCGCCGTCGGTGTTGCACAGGCCGGGCGGCGTGCGGCGGTAGGCGTGCACCTCCGCGGCGATGCGGGTCACCAGGCTGGCGGCGATCGCGCTCAGGAAGCTGGCCGCCAGGTCCGGCGCGGCTTCTTCGTAGTCCACGTACACCCCGATCGGCTCGGCCCGGCCGAACCGCATCGGCTCATCCGCGGCGCGCGAGCGCCTCTTCCGCTTCCCGGTGAGCTCGGAGGCGAGGGCCGCGTAGGCGCCGTGCACGAGTTCGGCGGCGGCGTCCGCTTCGGCAGGGCTGAGCCACATGCCATGACCGGTGCAGCGCCAGATCCCGTCATCCGGCACCATCCCGCCCAGCCACACCGCCCATCGCGGTGTGCCGTCCGATAGATCACCGGGGAACTCGGCGTACCTGGTCACGCCCGAGATGATGTCCGTGCACCACAGGCCGGGAGCCGGGTCCGGCTCATCATCGACACGCCACAGGCCGTAGTGGATGTGCTTGTCCCACGCGGCCGCCCTGGCCGCCAGGCCTGCCGGGACCGACGGGTCGGCAGCAAACCTGCCCATCGCCGCGTCGGCGTCGCCCGCATCCACGTCTCCGCCGTCCACGTCGCCTTCATCCAGCAGGCCAGGTGGCTCCGGCCCGCCACCGGCGCCGTCGGCCTCGTCCTCCTCAGGCGATCCGACCGTGACCAGAGCGGATTCTGCCGCCAGGGCCGCGAACCGGGCGCGCTCGGCCGGCTCCCAGTCGAGGTCTTCGGTGAACGACAGCGATTCCGCGACGTTCTGCTCGATGACCGGGCCGAGGTCTGACGCGGAGGCGTACGCGCTGACCGCGTCCTGCAGCGCGGCCAGGCCCGACCGGTCGGCGAACCGGGCCAGCGCGGCGCGTTCCCGCGGCCCGCAGCACTCCTGCCACCGGCTGCCGAGCCCGCACGGGCAGGTGTCCGGCGCGGCGCCGTTGACGCGGGCATGCACGTCCTGCATCAGAGAGCCGTAGCGCTCGGCGGCGTAGTCATCGCCCGGCTCGTCCCGCAGCCTGGCCTCAGCCAGCTCGACGGCATCGGCGAGACGCCCGCCAACCTGCAGGTGCCGCGCCAGCTCCATGCGCAGGCCGGGGTCGCCGGTCTCCGCATCGCTGGCCACCGAGAGGGCTTGGTCGAGCAGCCGACGAGCCGCGGCGGTGTCCCCGGCAGCGCGGGCGGTCCCGGCGGCGAACGTCAGCGCGGTCAGCGACAGGGGGTCAGCGGCGAGCATCACGTCGGCCGCCTGGGCCAGCCGCCCCGCCGGGGAACCGGCCTCCAGCATCCGCTCCGCCAGCGCGGCGGATACGGGTTCGCCGCCGTAATTCCCGGCCAGGAGGCTGGCGAGTTCTCCCAGTGGCGTGGCCGGATCGACGATCCGGTCGTAGCGCTCCAGCGCGACCCGGATCGACTCTTCGGCCTCCCGCCGGCGCTGCGACACCGCCCGCTTCCGCGACGCCCTTGCCTCACGTTTTGCCCGGTCCTGCTTCCGCCGCCGGTTGCTCCTGGCCACTACGGCTCCGTCCTCGGCATCAGGTCACCCCACCCGCCGGCACCGGCGATTTCTCTTGAACGGGACGGCAGGCCGGCACCGATCTCGGCAGCGAACTCGGCGAAACCCGAGTGTCCTGGCAGGTCCTCCAGGCAATCGTGCGCCAGCGTCCGGGCGCCGGCCAGATCCCCGCGCAGGTGCGCCACCCGGGCCTGCACGAACGTCAGCTCGGGGCCGGCCAGCGCCCGGTGGCTGGCCAGCCGGTCCAGCCGGTCCTCGGCTTCGGACCCGGGGAGGCGGTCGAGCAGCAAGCTGTGCCATTCGGCGAGAGCGTCCGTCCGCCAGCGGCGGGTGAAATCCCGGTCGCCGTAGTCCCAGGAACCCACCATGATCACGGGCCTGCTCTTTGTCAGCGCCACCTCGTCCAGCGCGTCCAGGTAGCGGTCGGCGAACACGGTCCAGTGATCGGGGATGCGCAGCATCCGCGCGAGCACAGCCGCGAGGGAGGTCTCCCTCTCCTGGACCTGGCCCCAGCCCCGCGTCCACCCGTAACGCGCTTCCCACCGGATGAGCTGGGCCGCTGCCCGCTGCGCGAAGATGTCGAAGCCGTGCCTGGCCTGCACGGTCTCCCATAGCACGGCCGCGGCGTCGGACACCACGAACCGCGCAGCCTCTACCGGATCCTCGGAGTGGAAGTAGGTACTGTCCTTCATTTCACAGGCCAGGTCGATGACCAGCGCCATCGCCTCCTCGGCGGGGCCCGGATCCGCGGCGTGCAGCGCCGACTGCGCGTCGCCTGCCAGCCGCCGGAAAGTCAGCCGCCAGCGCGTCCGCTCTTTCGGCGACACCCGCCGGTCGCCGGCGATGTACGCCCCCGAGCGCGCCAGCTCAGCGAACTCCCGGACTTCATCCAGCACCAGGCCGGGGCTGGGGCGTTGCGCAGCCGCACGTTTCGCGCGGCGCGGCTCGGCGGGCTCGAGCTCCCCCTCGATGCGTTCCCGCAGCGGCGCCGGGGCCCTCCAGTACAGGTTCCACAGCACCTTCCGCAGCCGGTCTTCGTCGAGCGGCGACAGCTTGGCAAAGAACTCGTCCCGGTTCATGCGGCTGGGGGGCATGACACACGATGCTAGGCCGCCATGCCCTCAGCACGCTGGCAACTGGGTGCGGTCGGCCGCGCCGCCCGCGGTCAGCCGTCGGCTTCCAGGCGCTGCTTCAGGTTCCGCAGCTCCGCGGGCCTCGCGGCGTGCCTGCCGGAGGACCATCGGGAGCACCGGCTTGCCCGGCCCGTGGCCGGAAAAGTCCATGCTGATGGTGACGTGCGACTGCTGGCCGTCCTGCCGCGGTTCGACGGTCACCTTCCCGCCCCGAGCTATCTCACCGCGCCTGCCGGATCGAGATTCGCCCTTTGTGGTCACGAACGGCTGTGCGCACAGCCGTTGGCGACCACAGACTCACCATGGCCACCTCACCCGGGCGACCCTCGGCGACCCGGGCGACCCCGGGCGCAGCCGGGCGGGGCGGTCAGGTGCGCGCCAGGCCGTCAGCGCTCATCAGGCCGCCGGCGGGCGGGGCCGGGACGGCGTTGGCGCGGACCCCGGCCGTGCGGCACGGGGCGACCGAGCCCAGCGCCTGCACCGCCAGCCCGTGCCCCAGCAGCAGGTGGTGCGTGGCCGCCACCGCGGCCATCGCGTCGCGGAGCCCAGGCGCATGCTGCCCGGTGCGGTAGCCGTGGCTCGCCACCACCTGCGGCTCGTTCAGCGTGATCCACCGTGCCACCCGGTCGCCGAGCGCCTCGCCCGGGCCGCCACACCTCCGGCGGCTCGCCGGCCGCCGATACCCGGGCGGGGTATCGGTGGCGTGGGGGAGGCGCTGGCACCCTGGGATCGAGGAGCCAGGGACGGCACTGCCCCAGCATTCGGGGCTGCTGAAATCCTGGTTCCGCGTCCTCGAGGAGGCGGGATGAACGAATCGGGCGCGGCCGGCACCCGGCGCCGCGGGTTCGGCATCGTCGGCGTCGGCGTGATCGGCGCGGTGCACGCCGAGGCCATCGGCCTGCTCCCCGGCGCCAGGCTGGCCGCGGTCACCGACGCGGTGCCCGGGCGGGCCAAGGCCCTGGCCGGCGAATGGGACTGCGCGGCCGAGCCCAGCCTGGCGGCGCTGCTGGCCCGGGACGACGTCGACGTGGTGTCCGTGTGCGTGCCGAGCGGCCTGCACGCCGAGGTCGGCATCCAGGCGGCCGCGGCGGGCAAGCACCTCGTTGTCGAGAAGCCGATCGACGTCACCCTGGAAGCGGCCGACCGGCTCATCGCGGCCGCGCGCGGGAACGGCGTCCTGATCACCGTGATCTCGCAGCACCGGTTTGACACCGGCCTGGATGAGCTGCGCCGCCTGCTGGACTCCGGCGCCCTCGGCTCGCTGCTGCTGGGCGAGGCCAGCACCAAGTGGTACCGCACCCAGGGCTATTACGACAGCGCGGCCTGGCGCGGCACCCGGGACCTGGACGGCGGGTCGCTGCTGAACCAGGGCGTCCACTACGTGGACCTGCTGCTGTGGGCCATGGGCCCGGCCGCCGAGGTGACCGCCATCTGCGCGACCCAGGCGCACCGGGTCGAGGTCGAGGACACCGCGCTCGCGCTGGTGCGGTTCGCCTCCGGCGCGGTCGGGACTATCGTCTCCAGCACCGCGGTCTACCCGGGATTCGCCCAGCGCCTCGAGGTCACCGGCACGAACGGCACGGTGGTCGTCGAGGACGGCAGGATCACCCGCCGGGCCCTCGCCGGCGAGCGCCACGGGCCGGGCAGCCCCGGCGGCCAGCGCGGCCCTTCCGCCGGACCCACCGCGAGCCATACGGCCGCCACACCAGCCACGCCGCCCGCCGGCCCTGCCGCCGCCACGCCAGCCACACCCGGCACAGACCCCGGCGCCACGCCCGCCACAGATCGCAGCGCTGCCAGACCCGGCACAGACCCCGGCGCCACGCCCGCCACAGATCGCAGCGCTGCCACACCCGGCACAGAGCCCAACGCCGCGGCGAACCCGGGCGGCATCGACCCGTCCAGCCACGCGGCGCAGATCGCCGAGTTCCTCACCGCGATCGACCAGGGCCGTCAGCCCGCGGTCACCGCCGAGAGCGCCCGCGCGACCCTGGAGGTTGTCCGCGCCGTGTATGAGTCGGCGCGCACCGGGCGGACGGTCGTCATCCCCGCGCGCAGCGTGGACGGCGCACGATGACCGTCACGCTGAGCGGGTTCGCCGACGAGATCTCGCCGGACCCGGCCGAGCAGATCGCCGTGCTCGCCGCCGAGCAGATCTCACACCTCGAACTGCGCGGCGCGTGGTCGACGAACGTCGCCGACCTCGGCGACGCCGACCTGGCACGGCTGGGCGAGGCGCTCGGCGGCGCGGGGGTGCGCGTCTCGGCGATCGGCTCGCCGGTCGGCAAGATCCCGGTCAGCGCGCCGCTGCGGCCAGAGCTGGACCGGATGCGCCGCATCGCCGACGTCGCGGCCGCGTTCGGCACCACGGTCGTCCGCGTCTTCTCGTTCTTCATCCCTGAAGGAGAACGGCCGGAGCAGCACCGGCAGCAGGTGATCGGGCGCATGCGCGCGCTCGCGGACATCGCCGAGGACCGGGGCATCGTGCTGGCCCACGAGAACGAGAAGGGGATCTACGGCGACCGCCCGGAACGCTGCGCCGGCCTGATCGAAGCCGTCGGCTCACCCGCGCTGCGGGCCACGTTCGACGCGGCCAACTTCGTGCAGTGCGGCGTCCGCCCGCACGACGAGGCCTACGGCCTGCTCCGCCCATACCTGGTGTACGTGCAGGTCAAGGACGCGCTGGCGGCAACCGGCGAGGTCGTGCCGGCCGGCCAGGGCGACGGCCAGGTCCGCGAGACCCTGGCGGCGCTGCGGGACTCCGGCTTTGAGGGCTTCCTGTCGCTGGAGCCGCACCTGGCCGCGGCCGGCCGATTCGGCGGCTTCAGCGGCCCGGACGGCTTCCGCCGCGCCGCCCGGGCCCTCAAGACGCTGCTCGCCGACCTGAACATCCCATGGCAATGACGGCCAGCCGCCCCGGACCACCGGCTCCAGCACCGCCCCGGACCACCGGCTCCAGCCACCGCCCCGGACCACCGGCTCCAGCCACCGCCCCGGACCACCGGCTCCAGCCACCGCCCTCAGCCCTCCGATGCCGAGCCCACCCCCACCCCCAGAGCCTGCCCAAGCGCGCTCCATGACGAGCCCGCCGTCAGCTCATCAGGGTTTGCGGCCGACGCCGACAAGGGCCCAGAACCTGCTCGGGTCCTCGGGGACGTCGCCGGGCGGGTCGGGCCGCCACTCCGGGATGTAGACGACTCCGGGATCCACCAGGTCGAACCCGTCGAAGAAGCGCGCGATCTCCGCACGGGAGCGCACGTGGACGTTCGTGGAGACGCTGCGGTTGTACACCTTCTCGGCTGCCCTCAGCGCCACGGGCGTGCCCTCGCCGGTTCCGTGGGCGAGCACCAGGTAGCTGCCGGGCGCGAGCGCGTCGCGCAGCATGGCCACGATCTCCCACGGCTCCGCGTCATCCGCCACGAAGTGCAGCACGGAGACGAGCAGCAGCCCGGCCGGCTGGGCGAAGTCGATCAGGCCGCGAACCGTATCGTTCAGGAGAATTCGCTGTGGTTCGCGCAGGTCGGCTTCGATGACCGCGGCGGTGGGATTCCCCGTCAGGATGGCCCTGCTGTGCGCGACGGCGACCGGGTCGACGTCGGCGTAGACGACCCGGGCGGCCGGGTCGGCCCGCTGGGCAATCTCGTGCACGTTGCCCTCGGTGGGGATGCCGGACCCGATGTCCAGGAACTGGCGGACGCCGCTCGCGGCGAGGAAGCGCACCGCCCGGCCGAGGAACGCCCGGTTGGCCCGCGCGTTCCTGCGGACATTCGGCTCGACGGCGACCGTAGCCCTGGCAGCGTCCTGGTCGGCGAGGAAGTTGTGGCTGCCGCCCAGCCAGTAGTCGTAGACCCTGGCCACGTTGGCCCGCCCCATGTCGACGCCCGGCGGTACCCAGCTCGGGTCGTCAGACATCGGGCGGCCTGGCCCTTGGGGCACATGCATTTCGCAATTGCATGATATCCAAGAATAGGGGCAATCGATCGACATATTCTATGAGGGCAGATAAAAGGCCCACGGCCATTGACGGGGTGGCCGGGCCCGCTGGTTCCCGATGTCGAGGCTGGTGCACGTAGCGGTGGTGTCGCAGACGGCCAGGAATGGCGAGGCCGGGCTGCCCCGGCGGCACGAGCCCGACCTGGCCGGACTCGCCACCTTCACCCTGGACGCCAGGGGCCGGATCACGTCCTGGTCGGTGACCGCCACCCGGATGTTCGGGCATCAGGCGCGTGCCGTTGCCGGGCAGGACGTCTGCGACGTGCTGATGACCGGCCCCGGGCAGCGCGACCTGGTGAACCGGGCGCTGGCCGAGGTCGCCGCCGGTCAGGTGCACACCGCCACGGTGGCCGGCGGCTCCTTAGGCGAGGGCCGGTTCGCGATCCGCTGGGAGCCGCTGGACGGGCTGGGCGGCGGCGCGGTCGTGATCGCCCAGCGCGCATGGCCGCAGCCCGCGCCCGGCTGGCTGCGTGATGCCGCCGCCCGGATCGGCAGCAGCCTGGACCTGGTCAAGACCGCCGCGGAGGTCACCGACGCCGCTGTCCCCGGGTTCGCCGATGTTGCCGTCATCTACGTCGCCGAGCGCCTGCTGGCAGCCGACGAGCTGACCTCCTCCCGGGTAGCGCAGGGAGCCGTGGTGCGGCGGCTGGCCAGCCGCCAGGCCAGCCAGCCCGCTGACGAGACCAGCAAGCTCGCGCACCCCAGCGAGGTGATCGTCCTCGGCCCAGACACTCCCGGCTGCCGGGCGATGGCGACCGGCGGCCCGGTCCTGTTCGACAGCCTCGACAGCGAGACCGCAGAGCGGCTCTCCCGTTACCCCCACGCCGCCGAGCGGGCCGCGGTCTACACCTCTTACATGGCGATGCCGCTGATCGCCCGCGGCGTGGTCGTGGGGTGCGCGATCTTCGGGCGGGTGCCGGCCAGCCCGCCGTTCAACCAGTGCGACATCACGCTGGCCGGCGAGCTCGCCTCGCGGGCCGCGGTGTGCCTGGACAACGCCCGGCTGTATGACCGGGAGCGGCGCACCGCGCTGGCCCTGCAGCAGGGCCTGCTGCCCGGCCGTGCCCGGATCCCAGACGGCCTGGAGGTCGCGCACCGCTACCGCCCGGTCGGCGACAGCGTCGTCGGCGGTGACTGGCACGACATTGTGGCGCTGCCCGGCGGCAGGGCGGCGCTCATCGTCGGGGACGCGATGGGCCACGGCCCGGAGGCGGCGGCGGTCATGGTGCAGCTGCGCACCGCGGCTCACACCCTGGCCGGCCTGGACCTCCCGCCGGAGCTGATGCTGCGCAAGCTGGATGCCATGGCCGCCGGGATGGCTGTGGCGCCGTTCGCCGCCACCTGCGTGTACGCGGTCCTCGACCCTTGGAGCCGCTCCTGCGTGATAGCCCAGGCCGGCCACCAGCCGCCGGTGCTGGTGCTCGCCGACGGGACGACAAGGGTGCTGAACCTGCCGCCGGGCCTCCCGCTCGGCCTCGGCGAGGAGCGCTTCGAGGCCAGCCGCATCAGCCTGCCACCCGGGTCGGTTCTCGCCCTCTACACCGACGGGCTAGTGGAAGGGCGAACCCGGACGCTCGACGTCGGCATGGCCGCGCTCCGCGACGCGCTCGGCCGTGCCCTGACCAAGCCCGCCGCCTCGCTGCCCGACACCTGCCTGGCCGTTACCGAGATGCCGCACGAGGACGCCGAGGACGACATGACCCTGGTGCTCGCGCGCATCCGCTCCTGACGCCCGGCAATGATGTTGTGGGTCCGTTGCTGTTCGGACCAGTGATGGCGTCGGTCCCTGCACGCCGCCGAGCGGCCGGCGCGGCGCGGAGCACGCAGGACGGCACCCGGCCGCCATCGGGGCCGGATCCGGTGTCGGCGGCAGGGTCCGGTCTCGGCGGCAGGGTGCGGGCGGTCAGTCCAGCCCCCAGGACGTCCACGTTGACGGCGGCCCGTCGGGCGTGAACGCGAGCAGGACCCGGCCCTCCTCGGTCAGCGCCCGCAGCTGCTCCTCGTCGCTCGGCACCTGCACCCCGTGCTTCTCCCGGATCGCGCGGAAGCGGGGCAGCTCGGCCGCGAGGTCCTCGCGGATCTCCGCGGTGGCCCGGGCCAGCACGGCGCGGTACCCGGTGGAGTCGTCGACGAGCAGCTGCGCCCTGGGGTCCCTGCGGAAGATCGCGTACTTCGCCCGGTGCCGCGTGGTGGACACGTAGAACCGCTCCCCGTCCCAGTAGAACCAGTTGGGAGTCAGGTGCGGGGTCCCGTCCCGCCGGATCCCGGCGACCACGATGTTCCGCGGCTCGGCCAGAAACGCCTCAATCTTCTCCGTCGATGCCATGTGATTCACGCTATCTGTCGCGTGCGCCACCCTCAGCAGCCAGCCACCCGGTTCGCCGGCAGCACCCGTCACCATGGCACGGGCCCTTCGTCGTCCAAGAATCCGCCCGGCCGGCCCAGCGTGGCGGTTCAACGGCGATCGCGGCGCGCCGCAGCCAGCGCTCATCGGCCGGATAGGCGGGCAGGCCGGTTATGGAATGACCACAAAACAGCCGTGAAGTTTCCAGAACGAGAGCACTATCCGAAACCCGTGCGCAGGTTACTCAGAACGGAATATATCGGGCACGCAAATGAGGGTTCTCTGGATCACCAATGGTGTCGTGGAGTCCTTACTGTTCATAGAGCAACAGCAAGGAGTCCACGACACCGTTGCTGGGCTCCCGCCACGCGAGCCGGGCTCCCCGCACCCGGGCCGGGCTCCCCGCCACGCGGGCCGGGCTCCCCGCCACGCGGGCGGGGCTCCCCGCCACACGGGCCGGGCTCCCCGCACACGGGCGGGGCTCCCGGGGCCCTCGGGCTCCGGGTGCGCGGGCTGGGGCTGGTGGCTCAGGCTGGGGTGACGCTCTCGGCCAGGTTCGCGCGGACGGCGTCCAGCGCCAGGTTGATGTTCTCGACCGAGTTGGCGTAGGAGAAGCGCATGAACCCCTCGCCGAACCTGCCGAACGCGGTCCCGGCCAGCGCGGCGACCCCGGCGTCGGCCAGCAGCCGGGCCGCCAGCTCGCCTGAGGTCAGCCCGGTCCCCGTGATGTTCGGGAACACGTAGAACGCGCCCTGCGGCTCCACGCACGAGATCCCCGGGATGGAATTCAGCCCCGCCACGATCACGTCGCGCCGCCGGCGGAACTCGGCGACCATCTCCGCGACCGGTTCCCACGGCCCCTGCAGCGCCGCCAGCGCCGCGTACTGGCTGAACGCCGACGTGCAGGACACAGAGTTGATGACCAGCCGGGTCACCGGCTCGACCAGCGCGGGCGGGAACACGCCGAAGCCGAGCCGCCAGCCGGTCATCGCCCAGGTCTTGGACCAGCCGTCGAGCAGGATCGTGCGGTCGGCCATGCCGTCCACGTCGAGCACGGACACGTGCCGCCCGGTGCCGTACCTGATCGCCCAGTACACCTCGTCGGACAGCACGGTCAGGTCGTGCCGCATCGCGATCTCGGCGATCGCCTCGCAGTCCGCCGCGGTCAGCGACGACCCGCACGGGTTGTGCGGCGAGTTGATGATCAGCAGCTTGGACCGCTCGGTGACCAGGCGCTCCAGCTCATCGGTGTCGATCCGGAACTCGTTGCCCTCGCGCAGCGGGATCGGCACCCCGGTCGCGCCGGCGAACGCCGTGATCGACTCGTACATCGGGAAGCTCGGGTCCGGGTACAGCACCTCGTCGCCCGGGCCACAGAGGGCCAGGATCGTGAAGAACATGATGGGCTTCGCGCCCGGCGTGACGATCACCTGGTCCGGCGAGACCCGCATCCGGCCGTTACGTTCAAGGAAATCGGCGACGCCCTCGCGCAGCGGCGGGACACCCGGCGCCGGGACGTAGTGCGTCTGCCCCGCCCGCAGCGCCGCCACCGCGGCATCGATGATGTGCGCCGCGGTCGGGAAGTCCGGCTCGCCGATCTCCAGGTGGACGACCTTCCTCCCGGCGGCCTCCATGGCCTTGGCCCGGGCCAGCACCTCGAACGCGGACTCGGTGCCGAGCATGCTCATGCGGTCTGCCAGGGGGAATGCGGTCATGGCCCCGATGATACGGCCGCGAATGATCGGCGGTAAGGGCCTGATCTGCGGTAAGGCCGGAAGTTCCACAGTGTGATCCGGTTGCGGCCGACTCTTGCCGCGGGGCCGGCGACACGTCAGCCTTAGAATCCGTGAGGCACCGCAGGTGAGGGGGATGGAGTGACTTCCGATCGGTCGACGCTGATCGCTCGGTCCGGCGGCGAGTTCGACGCCGCGCGGCTGTTTGCCGCGGCCGAGCCGGACTTCGCCCGCTACGAGATCGTCAAGGACCTCGTCGACGAGTGCATCGACCTGTCGCTGAACTACCGGCAGAGCGGGCACCCCGGCGGGTCGCGGTCCAAGGTGCACATGATGCTGGCGCTGCTGCTGTCCGGCGCGATGCGCTGGGACGTGCTCCGGCCGTGGCGCCGGTTCGGCGACCGGTTCGTGCTCTCCGCCGGGCACACCGTGCCGCTGGTGTACGCGACGCTCGCGGTGCTGAACGAGGCGGTCCGGCAGCGGCACCAGCGCACCGGGGACCCGGAGTTCGCGTTCCCCGACGACGGCCGCTGGGCGCTGACCTGGGAGTGGCTGCTGAAGCTGCGCCGCAACGGCGGGCTGCCGGGGCACGCCGAGATGGAAGGCCGGACGCTGTTCCTGAAGTTCAACACCGGCCCGTCCGGGCACGGCATGCCGCCGGCGGCCGGCGAGGCGCTGGCGCTGAAGCTCGCCGGGGCCGGCGAGGTCAAGGTGTTCGTGTTCGAGGGCGAGGGCGGGCTCACCCCGGGCTCGGCGCACGAGGTCAAGAACATGGCCTGGGGCCTGGGCCTGGACAACCTGGTGTTCATGGTCGACTGGAACGACTTCGGCATCGACCCGCGCCCGGCCTCCAGCGTGGTCGCCGGGACACCGGTCGACTGGTTCCTGCCCTATGGCTGGCGGGTCACCGGCACCGAGCAGGGCATGGAGTGGGGCCCGGTCACCCAGACCGTGCTGGACGCGGCGTGCGGCGGCGACCCTGACCCTGGTCACGTGCCGACCATGGCCTGGTTCGTCACCCAGAAGGGCCGCGGCTACGGCAAGGTCGACGCGGCCAGCCACGGCACGGCCTGGCCGATGAACGCCAAGCAGTTCTGGGCGGTCCGCAAGCGGTTCATGCAGCGGTACGGGGTCGAGTACCAGGGCGTGGACTCCCCGGCGCCGGCCGCCCCTGAGGCTACGGCGGCGCAGGCCGAAGCGAACCTGCGGACGGCGATGAGTGTCCTTGAACGTGACGACAGCCTCGTCACGTGGCTGTCTGACCGGCTGGCCGCCATCGGGCGCACGGTGCCGGACGAGGTCGACGGCTTCCGGCTCGGCAAGCGCTCCGCCGAGGTGTTCGGCGACCGGCGGATCTTCGACGTCGCCGCGTACCCGGACAGCATGTGGAAGAAGCCGGGCGAGAAGGCGCCGAACCGGGCGGGCCTGGCGGCGTGGGGCGCGTACGTGAACTCGCTCGCGCTGCGCGACTACGGCAGGCCGCTGTTCATCGCGGCGTCGGCCGACCTGGCCGAGTCGACGAACATCGCGGGGTTCGGCCAGGACTTCGACGGCTCGCCGGGCACCGGGTGGTACGAGCGGACCGGGAACCCGTTCGGCGCGCTGCTGCCGACCGAGATCACCGAGTTCTCGAACTCCGGCCTGGTGTGCGGGCTGGCCACGGTCAACCTGGCCGCCGACCCGTTCTCGGAGTTCGACGGGTTCTGGGGCGCGACCTCGACCTACGGCTCGTTCTCCTACCTCAAGTACGGGGAGATGCGGCTGTTCAGCCAGCTGGCCCAGGACTGCGAGCTCAAGGTCGGCAAGGTGCTGTGGATCGCCGGCCACTCCGGGCCGGAGACCGCCGAGGACTCCCGCACCCACTTCGGCATCTTCTCGATCGGCGTGACCCAGCTGTTCCCGGCCGGGCACGTGATCGACCTCCACCCGTGGGAGTACAACGAGGTGCCGGTGCTGCTCGGCGCGGCGTTCTCGCTGGACGTGCCGATCGTGGCGCTGCACCTGACCCGCCCGCCGGTGGAGATACCCGACCGGGAGGCGCTGGGCATCCCCTCCCACCTCGAGGCCGCGCGCGGCGCGTACGTGCTCCGGGACTACCGGCCCGGCCAGCCCCGGGGCGGGACCGTGTACGTGCGCGGCACCATGCCGACGCAGAACCTGGTCAGCGTGCTGCCGGAACTCGACGCCCGCGGCATCAACGTGAAGATCGTCGCCGCGGTGAGCCCGCAGCTTTTCGCCCGCCAGCCCGACGCGTACCGGCGGGCCGTGGTCGGCCCGGCCGGCCGGCTGGACGCCATGGTGATCACCAACGGCGCGTTCAAGCTGATGCAGGACTGGGCGGACGACCCGCTGGTCCGTGAGTACTCGCTGTCGCCCGACTGGGACGACCGGTGGCGCACCGGCGGCAGCGTGGACGAGGTGATCGAGGAGGCGCACCTCGACCGGGCGCACATCCTGGCCGCGCTGGAGCGGTTCGCCGCCGAGCGGCCGGACCGGCTGCGCCGCCTGCGGGAGCGGCTCGACGACACGTAGAACCGTGGCCCGGGGAACTCGGCGCCGCACTGACGTCGCAGCAGCGACGGCAGAGCTCCAGCGATGCGCCTGGGATCCGCCGCCTAGGGGGCGTCCCAGTTCCCGCCCTAGCGCGAGCGCCGGACCTGGTCGGCTCTGGCATGCTGGCCCTCTCCGAGTCGTATGATTCGCTCAGGCAGTGAGGGTCATACTCCATTTCAGGGGGCATTTCGATGGCACTCCTCGGCCGCGAGTTCATCGCGGCGCCAGACACCTCCAAGGGCCAGATCGTCTACAAGTGGCCCGACCACAACATCCGGAAGTTCACGCGCTGCATCGTCGAGCCGGATGCCGTCGCGGTTTTCATGAGCCAGGGGCAGGTCATGGGGACGCTGCTCAGCGGCCACCATCAGCTCGACGCCAAGGAACTCCCGTTCCTCGGCATGTTCGTCGACTGGGCCACCAACAGCAACGCGTTCAAGGCCGAGCTCTACTTCGTCGGCATCCGGGACTTCCCGAACCTGCGGTTCGGCGGCCGGCTGGACGAGGTGCAGGACCCGCAGACCGGCCTGATCGTCACGCTGCGGACGTTCGGCGAGTTCGCACTGCGGGTCATCGACGCGCCCAAGCTGCTCCTCAACCTGGTCGGCACCGTGGACGTGACCAACAACGACGCGATCACGGCCTGGGTCACCCAGCAGCTGCTGAAGGTCACCCGTACCGCGGTCACCACGCAGCTCATGTCGGGCGCGTGGCCGATCCTCGGCCTGTCCGTGCACACCCCGGAGATCGAGCTGGCGGCCAAGCAGGCGGCCGACAGGGAGCTTACCGACTACGGGATCTCCATCACCAGGCTCGGCAACCTGGACATCAACCTGGACGACGACGACAACGCGCGGCTGAAGAAGCTGGCCGGGGACACCGCCTACAGCAGGCTGGCCGGCGGTTTCCTGCAGGCGGCCCAGGCCGAGGCGCTGCAGGGCGCCGGCGAGGGCATGGCCAAGGGCGGCGAGGGCGTCACCCCGATGTTCTTCGGGGCGGGCATGGGCCTGGCCGGCCAGATGATGCAGGCGCCCGCCCAGGCCCCGTACAACCCGCCGCCGCCCGGTCCCGGGTTCGCGGGCGGCGGGCCCGGCTTCACCCAGCCGCCGCAGCAGCAGGCGCCGCCGCCCGCGCAGGCGCCGCCGCCCGCGCAGGCGCCGCCGCCCGCGCAGGTGCCGGCCCAGGTGCCGGCCCAGGCCCCGGCAGGGACGGCGCCCGCAGGCATGACAGAGTGCGGCAACTGCCACAGCCCGGTGCAGGTGGGCTCGAAGTTCTGCCCCGAGTGCGGGACGGCCACGCAGAAGCACTGCACGAACTGCAATGCGAGCCTGGCCCCGACGGCGAAGTTCTGCGCCGAGTGCGGAACTCCGGCGAACCCGCCAGCCTCGTAACCGCCGCGACGGTCAGGCTCTCGCTAACCCCCCGGGCCACACCGGCCCGTCCGCACGCGGCCAGCCCGGCGGCGTCGCGTTCAAAGAAAGGCGTGTCCGGATGGACAGGATTGAGTGCCAGTGGTGCAAGGCTCAGAACGAGCCTGACCGAACAAGCTGCTTCACCTGCGGCGCACCGCTCGACAAGCGGAACCTCGTGTCCGACTCCGGCTGGGCCGAGGCGCCGCGGCTGCGGGACATGACCGAGTTCCGGTTCTCCAACTCCACCTGCCAGATCGAGGGCGAGCTGGTGCCCGTGGCCGAGATGGCGCTGGCGCAGGGCGACGCGGTCTTCTTCGAGCACCACGTGATGCTGTGGAAGGAGCCCGGCGTGCCGATGTCGGCCATGAACACCAGCGGCGGCATGAAGCGCATGCTGGGCGGCATGCCGCACGTGCTGTCCATCGCGCACGGGCCCGGCCGGATCGCGTTCTCCCGGGACGCCGCGGGCGAGGTCGTGGTGCTGCCGCTGCACCCGTCGATGGAGCTCGACGTGCGCGAGCACGCCTTCCTCGCCGGGACGCACTCGCTGAACTACTCGTTCGTGCGGATCAAGGGACTGGCCAACGTGCTGCACGGCGGCGAGGGCATGTACCTGGACCGGTTCATCACGCAGAACCAGCCGGGGCTGCTGCTGCTGCACGGGTACGGCAACGTGTTCCAGAAGACGCTGCAGCCCGGCGAGAAGATCCTCATCGAGCCCGGCGGCTTCCTGTACAAGGACTCCTCGGTGATCATGAACACGGTCAGGCAGAGCATGCGGACCGGCATGATGGGCAGCCACAACATGTACCTGGCCGAGATGACCGGCCCTGGCCGGGTCGGCATCCAGTCCATGTACGTCCACCACGGATCCGAGTAGGCCGCCATGGCGACACCGACTGCCACCTACACGTGCCCCTACTGCCGCATCCCCAGCGACGGGTCCAGCGGCACCTGCCCGCACTGCGGCGCCCCGGTCGACGTGCGGGAGCGCACCTCCGACTCCGGGTGGGCCGAGCAGCCGCCGATCCGGGACATGGCCCGGCTGCACTTCAGCCGCTCCACCTGCCAGATCGTGGGCACGTACGTTCCCGTGGCCGAGATGAACCTGCACGACGACGACTGGGTCTATTTCTCGCACCACGTGCTGCTGCACACCGAGCCGCGGGTGCGGCTGGACACCATGCGGATGGCGGCCGGCTGGAACCGGGTGCTGGCCGGCATGCCGCTGATCATGATGACCGCCCGCGGCCCGGGGCACATCGCGTTCAGCGCCGACGCGCCCGGCGAGACCCTGGCCGTGCCGCTGCAGCACAACCAGGCCGTTGACGTGGTCGAGCACCGGTTCCTCGTGGCGACGGGGAACATCAACTACCAGTGGGAGAACTCCGGAATCTGGTTCTCCACGCAGAAGGGCGACGACCAGGAGTACCACTACCCGCTGGGCCGGACCATGGACCGGTTCTGGGCGCAGGGCGGGCCCGGCCTCATGCTGCTGCACGCGCCCGGGAACACGTTCATCCGCGACCTGGCGCCCGGCGAGCGGATCCTGATCCAGCCGAGCGGGCTGATCTGGAAGGACCCCACGGTGCGGATGACGCTCCACTTCGAGTACCCGCACGGGGCCTACTGGTTCAGTTCGGCCCGGTGGCAGGCAAAGTCGGTGTGGCTGGTGCTGCACGGCCCGGGCCGGGTCGCGATCCAGTCGGTGTTCGAGCGCCCGGAGATGGTCGGCCAGGTTGTCAGGTGCTCCAGCGCCACCACCCAGGTCTGGTAGCAGCCGCACCCCGCCCGGCGCGCGGCGCGGGCCGGCGAGCCAGGGTGTCACGGGCCCTGCGCTTCTGGATGATCTCCGGCTGAACATGAGCCCGGGCGACATCGCCGCGGACCTGGCCGCGTTCGGCGCGGCCGCTGGGCCAGATTCCGCGACCCGGCGGCTGCTGGATGCGACCGGCGCCCACCTCAACCTGGGCGCCGAGGCGCACCGCGCCGCGGCGATCACCTGGCTCCGCGCGTGGGGATGCCGGCATCTCCGCCGGGCCGACACCGAGCGGACCGACGAGGCGCTCCGGGTGTGGTGGGCCGGCTGGGCGGCGCGCCTGCCGGGTGAGCAAGCCACGCTGACCGGCCTGAGCGAGGCCGAGCTGGCCTCGGCCGGGCAGGCCTATGCGGCGCTGCGGGCCGCACCGGCGGCACGCCGCAACGTTCACGGCAGGGACGTTGACGTCGCGTTCGGCGACACGGCCGCCGGGAAGCTGCTGTTCGCGGTCAGGCCGCTGGTGTTCCCGCCGTGGGACGAGCCCATTCGGCTCTCGTTCGGGAAGCCGGGCGGCGCCGCGGCGTACGTCCGGCTGCTCCGGCTGTCGGCCGCCGCCCTGGACGGGCTGGCCGCCCGGCTGTCGGCCCAGGTGAGCGACCTCCCGGCGATCCTCGGCCGGCCAGGCTCGACGCCGCCGAAGCTGGTTGACGAGTTCCTGCTGATGCGGATCCCCAGGGGTATCTGACGGCCCGGAACTGACCACTTGCCGACTGATTCCTGAATGCCCGCTGAGCACCTGTCGGCCCTCCATGCCCTCAGGGGTTCCTCAGCGAATCTTCAGCGTTTCTCTTCAGGCCGGAGACCGACCATCGAATCGACGGCAACATCACGGACGACCGAGGGAAGTGCCTTTCATGAGCACGGATAAGGATCACTCTGGCGCGGCTGAGTCGCCGCAGACCTCGCCGACCGGTCCGCCGCCGCCGCCATGGACTCCGAACGGTTACGGCGGCTGGGGCGAGGAGCGCCCCGGCCCGGGCCAGCGGCGGCGCCGCCGCCTGGCCATCATGGCGACCGTTGCCACGGTCGGCCTGGCGGTGGGCGCGATCGCCCTGTACGGCATCGAAGGGGCGTCGGCGGGAAGAGCCACGACGGCCGCCGCCACGGCGCTCAGCACGTCCCAGATCGCGACGCGCGTCGATCCGGGCCTGGTCGACATCGTCTCCACGCTGGGATACCAGAACGCTGAGGCGGCGGGCACCGGCCAGGTGATGACGTCATCGGGCGAGGTGCTGACCAACAACCACGTGATCGACGGCGCGACGTCGATCAAGGCGACCGACATCGGCAACGGCCGCACCTACACCGCGATGGTCGTCGGCTACGACAAGACGGACGACATCGCGGTGCTGCAGCTCGAGGGAGCGTCCGGGCTGGCGACCGTGTCGTTCGGCAACTCCTCAGACGTCGCGGCCGGCCAGACCGTGGTCGCGCTGGGGAACGCGGGCGGCAAGGGCGGCACCCCGTCGGCCGCCGCCGGCACGGTCACCGCGCTGGACCAGTCGATCACCGCCAGCGACGAGAGCAGCGGCTCCTCGGAGAACCTCAGCGGGATGATAGAGACGAACGCCGACATCCAGCCGGGCGACTCCGGCGGCCCGCTCGTCAACGCGGCGGGGCAGGTCATCGGCATCGACACCGCAGCGTCCACCTCGTCCGAGCTCTCGTCCCCCTACGGCCAGTCGCCGGACGGGCAGTCGCCCTACGGCCAGCCGCCCTACGGCGAGTCCCCGGACGGGCAGTCGCCGTCCTCGTCCGGCCAGCCGCAGACCGAGGGCTTCGCGATCCCGATCAACAAGGCGCTCTCCATCGCCAGCCAGATCGAGGCGGGCACGTCGTCGAGCACGGTGCACATCGGCGCCACCGGCTTCCTCGGCGTGGAAGTCGCGTCCGCTGACTCCTCCCCGCTGGGCGGCATGTCGGGCTTCGGCGGGGGCGAGCAGAACGGCGGCGGCGTGACCGTGGAGGGCACCCTCTCCGGATCGCCGGCGGCCGCGGCCGGCCTGTCCGCGGGCGACGTGATCGACTCGGTCGGCGGCCACGCCGTGTCGTCCCCGGCCGGCCTCCAGTCGGTGATCGAGCAGTACCGCCCCGGCGGCAAGGTCAGCATCTCCTGGACGAACCAGTCCGGCCAGACCCAGACCTCCACGGTGACCCTCACGAATGGCCCAGCCGACTGACGCAGGGCCTGAAGAAGGCTGAGCCCGGGCCATGCTCCGCCCGGGCTCAGCCATGTCTGCCGCCCGCACCGGACGGTTGCGCCCTGCGCCCGGTGCCTTCGCCCCGCCCGCCGTCGGCTACGCCCGGCCCGCTCCAGGCGCGAAGTACTGGCCGACCGCCTGCGCGATCCCGGCGGCGATCACCTGCTGGTCCTGCGCGCTCGCGGCGATCGACGCCTCGAACGGGTCGGTGAGGTACAGCGGCTCGATCAGCGCGCCCGGCATCTGGCTCGGCGTGGTGAAGTAGCCGGCCTTGGCCGGGCCCAGCAGGATCAGGTGACCGTAGGCCACGTCCGCGGCCGTGATGGCCGAACCCATGCCGGTGTCGGGCAGGACGCCATCGTCGGGGATGGCCCAGCCGCGGGCGTTCATGGCAGCCAGGACGTTATCCTGCAGCAGCGTGGCCAGCCGGAGGTTCTCAGCGGAGAACGGCCGGTCGGCGTCGTAGCCGGTGACGCAGCCCGCGTCGCCTGCGTACCCGGCGTCCATGTAGATGCCGATGAGGATGTCGGCCCCGGCCATGTTGGCGCACACGTCGCGGGCCCCGACGTCGGCAACGACGCCCTGGGCGGTGAGCTCGCCGTCAGACACGTCGGCCGGGCCGAGCTTGGTCACCGACGTGTCCCCGGTTCGCGACACCACCACCCGGAAGCCCTGGGCGCGGAGGATCGCCATCGTGTCCAGCTCGATCGGCAGATTTACGGTGGATTCCTCGACGACCGTGCCGTTCTCGGTCGCGCCGGTCCCGCCCGGGTCAATGCCACCGTGCCCGGCGTCGAGGAACACCGTCTCGTGCCGGTTCCCCCGAGTCGGGCTGAACGCCATGCACGCGCCAGGGCTGAAGATCGCCGGGTCGACCGCCTGCACTGCCACGCTGCGCACGTGAGGCGGGCGCTCATGCGCAGCCCGGCGTTTCACCGGCGCGGTCGGCTGCAGAAGCAGAACCAGGCCGACGCCCACGGCGAGCGCGGTGACCGCGGCGAGGGGAAGCACGTATTTAAGCCGCATGGACATTACCGCTGCTCCACGGGAGTCTCGGCATCAGCGTGGCGCTTACTGGGATAATGCCTTCTACTGAGCAGTAACATGCCTGCCGCCCGAGGGTTAGGTAAGAGTTCACCTGCGGGCCTGGCGCTCCCGTCAGGGGGACGCGCTGCTGTCAGGGATGACGCTGCCGGTCGCCGCGGCGGCGAAGGCCGCCATGGACGGGAATTCCCAGTCGGGCTTGACCTCGACCGGCGGGGCCGGGGTGGCTCCCCAGCCTGGCCGGCCCTGACGGCGGTTGATCCAGACCGTCCGCAGGCCAGCCGCCTTGGCCGGGACGTGGTCGTGGAACAGGCTCTGCGCAGCGTGCAGCAGCCTGCCCTCCCCCACGCCGAGCCGCCTGGCTTCCTCCTGCAGCGCGGCGAAGTTCCAAGGTGACGGCTTGTAGTAGCCGATGTCCTGGGCGGTCAGCACGCTGTCGAAGGTCACGCCGAGCCGCTCGGCGGTTCCGGCGAACGATGACCGGTCGACGTTGGACAGGATGATCAGTTTGAACTGCCTGCCGAGCGCGGCCAGCGCGGCGGACGAGTCACCGAACGGCGGCCAGTCAGGAACCGACATGGCCAGCCGCTCCGCGTCTTCCGCGGTGACCTCGGCGCCGAGCTCCCTGCCCAGCGCCGTCATGCTCCGCCGCAGGATCTCCGGGTAGGGCGTTCTCGGGTGCTCCGCCTCCGCCTGTTCCTCGTGCCCGGCGTAGGCGGCGAGCAGCGCGTCGCCGTCCAGCGTCAGCTCCCGGGACCTGGCCCACGGGCCCAGCACGGCGAGCAGCCCGGCCTCCCAGTCGACGAGCGTTCCGTAGCAGTCGAAGCTGATCGCCTCGAAGTCGCTGATCTCCACGAGAGGCACGCTCCTTGACCAGGCACGGCACCGGACGACCGAGCCCCAGGCCAATCCACGTTAAAGCCTGAACGCGACGCGCACCAGTGGGCCGAGCAGGCTAGATCGATCCGGGCTCCAGCGTCGCCAGGGTTCGGGCAGGCCCGGGTGGGCGGAGCCACCGGGGCGCCGGCCCTACTCCAGGGAACCGGTACGGAGCACGCCACGGTGACCGGGCGGCGTCACGTTCAGGAAAACCGGCTTGGCGGGTCAGCCGCGGCCGATCTCGCCGAGCCGGTGCAGCAGCAGCGTCTCGGCCAGGCATGCCCGCTCGAACGTGCCCAGGTGGAGGCTCTCGTTCGCGCCGTGCGCCCGGGTGTCAGGGTCCTCCACGCCGGTGATCAGGATCTCAGCGTCGGGGGTCAGCTCGGCGTAGCCGGTGACGAAGGGGATCGAGCCGCCGCCGCCGATGTCGGCGGCCGGGGTTCCCCAGGCCTCGGCCAGGGCCCAGCGCGCGGCCTGGTACGCCGCTCCCCCGGTCGGCACGGTGTACGGCGCCGCGGTGGCCGCCTGCTGCACGGTCACGTGCACGCCCCAGGGCGCGTGCGCTTTCAGGTGGGTCGCGAGCGCCGCGCTCGCCCTGGTCGCGTCGTCGCCCGGGGCGACGCGCAGGCTGACCTTGGCGCGGGCGGCCGGGAGGAGGGTGTTGGAAGCCGCGGCGACCGACGGGGCGTCGATGCCGATGACCGTCACCGACGGGCGGGCCCAGAGCCGGTCGGTGAGGCCGCCGGTGCCGATCAGCTGGACCCCGCCGAGCACCGCCGCGTCGGTGCGGAGCTGCGTCTCGGTGAGGTCGAGCGGGTCGGCCGTGCCCCTGGCCAGGCCCGCCACCGCCACGTCGCCCTGCTCGTCGTGCAGCGTTGCCAGCATCCGGCACAGCGCGGTCAGGGCGTCGGGCACCGGGCCGCCGTACAGGCCGCTGTGCACGGCATGCTCCAGCGCGCGGACCTCCACGGTGACCGGGGCCGCGCCGCGCAGCGACGTGGTCAGCGCCGGCACGTCGACCGTCCAGTTCGCCGCGTCGGCGAAAACCACCACGTCGGCCCTCAGCAGGTCCTGGTACTTGCGGAGGAAGATCTCCAGCGTGGGCGAGCCGATTTCCTCCTCGCCCTCGACGAGCACGGTCACCCCGACGGGCAGCCGGTCGCCGTGCGCCCGCAGGGCGGCCAGGTGCACCGCGATCCCTGCCTTGTCATCGGCGGCCCCCCGCCCGTACAGCCGCCCTTCCCGCTCCGTTGGCTGGAACGGGTCGCTGTCCCAGGCACCGGGGTCGCCGGTGGGCTGCACGTCGTGGTGGGCGTACAGCAGGACCGTGGGAGCGCCGGGGGGCGCCGGCCGCCGCCCGAGAACGGCGGGCTGGCCGCCGTCCACCGTGATCACCTCGACCTCGGGCAGGCCAGCCTGGCCGAGCAGCGCGGCGACCTCGTCCGCGCTGGCCCGCAGGTGCGGCGCGGCATCGGGATCGGCCGATACCGACGGGATCCGGACGAGCCGTTCGAGGTCGGTGCGCGCGGACGGCAGGACACGCTGGACGGCCCCCGTGAGCTGCCCGACTTCGGCCTGGTGGGAGGTCATGTCCCGGGACGTTACCGGATCATGGCCTGCGGCCGCCCGATGACCTGGTGCCGAGTGGCCGCTGGGGCTGGCGTGACGTCAGGTTTCTGTGTTCTGTCCAGCGCCCGCAACCGCCGGCAGGTACGGCGGGCACAACGAGCAGAGCACGTGGACCCGGAGGCCACCTGCCTTGGTAATGCGATGACTGACCGGGTCAGTCGAGGTCGGCGAACTCGCCGGCCGTGATGGCCTGGACGAGCGCCTGCCATTCTTCGGCGGTGTAGCGGACCACGCTGCCGGGTGCCGTCGAGCTGCGGAGCGCGACCATGCCATCCACCTTCGCGATCTCCGCGCACTCCCCGCCTGCGCAATAGCTCGGCCTGCGCCACGCCGGATCTGGCTGGCGCGTCCCATATGAGGTCATATGCAGTTGCTTTCTGGGTGGGATTGTCCGGATGGCCTTGCCGGCTCAACCCATCTGGGCCGGCAGGCCAATCGCTAACTCCAACAGCGAAGTCATGATGTCACGCGTGTCATCTGGTGTTGCGGCGAGGGTCTGAAGTGCCTGGAACGCAGCGTGGTACGTGTCTGTGTCGTCCTTGCGGTCGATATACAGGTCGCCGGTCAGCCCTTCGATGAAGACGACGTCCGGCAGCAGCTGGGTGCCGAAGCTGAGGATGATGAACTTGTTGTTCGGGACCGGCAGCACGCCCGCTGTGTAGGGTACGACGCGGATCGTGACGTTCGGCATCTGCGAGGCTTCCACAAGCCGCCGCAGCTGGGCGCGCATGGTCGCCGGGCTGCCGGCCACACGGTGCAGCACCGAAGCATCGAGGATCGCCTGGAACTGCGGCGGGTCCTCTGCCGACAGGACGCGCTGCTGCCGTGCGATACGCCCTTCCAGGAGGTTCTCGATCTCATCGGCCGTGCGGGCGGGCACGGCCGCCAGGAGGACGGCGCGGGCATAGTCGGGCGTCTGGAGCAGGCCCGGCACCACGCCAAGCCCGAAGTCCCTGATCTGTGTGGCCTCGGCCTCAAGGCCCACGTAGGTGGAGTAAGGCAGGGACAGCGGCTGCCACCAGGGGCGCTGCTTGCCGGCCTTGGCCAGGTCGGTAAGGCGCTGCCGGTCCTCGTTGCCGAGCCCGTAGAGGTCGCAGAGGTCACGGATGTCCCGCGGGCTGGCACCCCGCTGGCCGGTTTCGAGCCGGCTCACCTTGGACGACGACATGAGCAGCCGCTCGGCCACCTGCTCGACCGTCCAGCCCCGCTCCGCCCGGAGCGCCTTGAGCTGGGCTCCAAGCTCCCGGCGGCTGACCGTGGGGCTGCTGGCGCCTGGCACTTCAGTCTCGCCCCTTTCTCTGAGCGTCGACCGCAACACAGGGAACGCGCCGGTGCAACTGAGTGCCCGTGGGAAGCAAAAATGGCACTTGCCAATGGCTTCTGCCAAAGCCACCATTGAAGCAGAACCACGGAGCATCCTCAAGAGATCCGCGCGGATAGCGGTCAGGAAGGCGGTGGGGGGCCACCGGGTACATCGCCGCGGGCATTCGGCTCTTGCGCGGCGGAGAGGAGGCGCCTGTGGTACGTCATACCACTCAACGCTCGTGAATCGCCCGAGCGCTTCCCTGCGACTCAGCGTGACGGCCTGAACCGGGGCCTGGCCGCCGCTACGGCAGGCCGGCGGAATGCCGCCACACAAAGCACGGCCGATGTTCGCCGCATCGACCGTGCCATCACACCGGACCCAGCCCGCGAAGGAGGGTCAGCGCTGAGGATCATGTTACCGGCCTGGTGACGGAATGCAACGGCCTGCCTGACATTTGCAAATGGTCAGGTGACGCTGCCCGCCGCCGCTCGCCCGGACAGCATTCCTCAGCCTGACCCTGGTTGCGGCCAGCCAGTCAGGAGCAGGAACATGCTGGCCATTCACGGAGCCGCCCAGGAGGCGGAGTCCGCCAAGGCAGCCATCGTGCTGATCGCGGCGGTGCTCGTGATCTTCTGGCGCTTAGTGCTCCGCATACTGCTCGCGATCATCGCGATCGTGATAGTGGTGCTGGTCGGCTCCGGGGCGGTCGTGCTGCTCCAGAGCATGCACCGGTAGTCATGCGGAGAACGTGCCGGCCGGCCGCCCATCACCAGTCAGGACAGCCGGCCGGCGGCGCCGCCTCCGGGGGCTGGGCTCGGACCAGCGGAGGCAGGGGTCAGAGCCCTGCAGCGGACGCCGCCGCCGCACCCGGAGCGCCCGCGGGCGGAGGGATTCGGACTTCCATGCGGCCGGGTCAGCCAGATCACCAGATGCCGTACAGCACGGACGTGTCATACTCGGCAGTCGGCCCACCTGCGAACTGCACGCCCCACAGCCCGGGCGTGTAGCCGGCCGACAGCTTGTCCCCGTCCAGCGTGGCCAGCCAGACGAGATAGTCCAGGCCTTCCAGCTCGGAGCGAACCGTCGGCAGGTCGGCCCGGTCGCAGTAGACCCGCGCCCTGACGCGCATGTCCTTGCGGCCCTCGACCCAGGCGCGCAGCGCGCCGGGCTGTGAGTAAACCTCGTTCCCTTGCTCGAAGTCAGCGATGCCGCAGTTCTCGTAGTCGCCGACGACGGTGATCCACCTCACGGCTGCGAAGCGCTCCGCCTGCTGCGCGCTTGCTGCGTAGAGGCCGTCGAAGTACAGGCACGCGTGCGAGCCGGCCGGGATCAGCTCGGGCTGGACAGAGTCGTAGAAATCCATGTCGGCAACTCTAATGACAGCCGAGCCATTTCCAGCCTGCCATTTGCAGAAAGACCTCCCGTCCCGCGCCGGCCGGCGGGCCGGCGGCGGTGGTCGCGCCGCCCAAGCGGACGCCCGGCGGCGGCCATGACCGGCGGCCACCTCAACTCCGATGGGCGGTGCCCAGGGAGCGCCGCATTCGGCGCAGGCCAGAAGCCGGCTGCCGCTTGGAGCGGCCCGCCATGTCAGCCAGCACCAAATCCCCCCGCCCGGCGCCTGGGCCTCACCACGCGAGTGGATCTGGGCGGGCGGTCCGGCTGCCCGGGCGGTAGAGTTTTCGGCTGGCGGGACACGGCGGCCGGCCGGGAGGGTATGCGCTGACGGCCGCAGTCCCGGCAGGATCGTGTACCGAGGGACGGGCGGCGGATGAAGGCGCTGGTTAAGGCGGAAGCGGAGCCTGGCCTCAGGCTCGAGGACGTGCCAGTCCCCGCCTTGGGCAGGGACGACGTTCTGATCCGTGTGCTCAGGACCGGCGTGTGCGGTACGGACCTGCACATCTACGACTGGGATGGCTGGGCGCGGGCGAATGTGCCGGT
The DNA here is from genome assembly GCA_030038015.1 of Streptosporangiaceae bacterium. GTDB lineage: Bacteria > Actinomycetota > Actinomycetes > Streptosporangiales > Streptosporangiaceae > JASHPR01. Next base: position 3,817 of record JASHPR010000514.1, on the reverse strand, counting down.
GCCGCTTGTTGTCGGCCATGAGTTCGTCGGCGAGGTCGTGGATATCGGCTCCGAGGTGCAGGAGCTGCATCAGGGCGACCTCGTGAGCGGTGAGGGCCATCTGGTATGCGGCCGTTGCCGCAACTGCATGGCCGGCCGGCGCGTTCAGTGCGCGCACACGAAAGCGGTGGGGGTCAACCATCCCGGCGCCTTCGCCGAGTACATCGCGCTGCCGGCAACAAACGTCTGGCGGCACGAGCCGGGCATCGACCTCGACGTCGCCGCCATCTTCGACCCCTTCGGCAACGCCGTGCACTCTGCCCTGACGTTCCCAGTCCTCGGGGAGGACGTTCTCATCACCGGTGCTGGCCCGATCGGTCTCATGGCAGCGATCGTGGCCAGGCACGCCGGCGCCCGTTATGTCGCCATCAGTGATGTGTCGGAGTACCGGCTCGATCTCGCCAGGCGGATCGGCGTGACCCTGGCCGTGAATGCTGCCGACGTCAGCCTTAGTGATCTCATGGCCACACTTGGCATGCGCGAGGGCTTCGACGTCGGCCTTGAGATGTCCGGCAAGCCGGCCGCACTGCGGGGAATGCTGGCCACCATGACCCACGGGGGCAAGATTGCCATGCTTGGCCTGCCTGCGGAGGACTTCGGGATCGACTGGTCGCACCTTGTTACCAACATGATCACGATCAAGGGAATCTACGGGCGGCAGATGTTCGAGACCTGGTACGAGATGTCTGTGCTGATCCACTCGGGCGTGGACATCTCGCCGGTCATTACGCACAGGTTCGACGCCGCCGATTTCGCGCAGGCCTTCGAAACGGTGCGCAGCGCCCAATGCGGCAAGGTGGTCCTCACCTGGGCTCACCGGTAAGCAACGATCGTGAGGGGTCCGGCAGGTGTTTACCAGCGTCCGGCAAGAGATCAGCGCCGAGCTTGGCGAGATCCGCTCGGCAGGCCTGTTCAAGGCTGAGCGCGTTATCGTCAGCCCGCAGGGGTCGAACATTCGCGTCGGCGACGGCAAGGAGGTTCTCAACCTCTGCGCGAACAACTATCTGGGCCTGGCCGACGATCCACGGATCGTGGCGGCCGCCAAGGAGGCCCTGGACCGCTGGGGGTATGGCCTGGCGAGCGTCAGGTTCATCTGCGGCACTCAGGACGTGCACAAGCAACTTGAGCACCGCATCTCGGGCTTTCTCGGCACCGAGGACACCATCTTGTACTCCTCCTGCTTCGATGCCAACGGAGGTCTGTTCGAGACGCTGCTCAGCGAACAGGACGCCGTCATCAGCGATGAGCTGAATCACGCGTCCATCATCGACGGGATCAGGCTGAGCAAGGCCAGGCGGCTGCGCTACCGCAATCGCGATATGGCCGACCTCGAAGCCCAGCTCAAGGCGGCCAGTGCGGACGCAAGGCGCCGGCTCATCGCCACCGACGGCGTGTTTTCCATGGACGGTTACGTAGCGCCACTCGGTGAGATCTGTGACCTGGCCGACCGTTACGGGGCGATGGTCATGGTCGATGACTCGCACGCGGTGGGATTTGTCGGCGCCCGCGGCCGCGGCACGCCCGAACTGCACGGCGTCAGCGACCGCGTTGACATCGTGACGGGGACCCTGGGCAAAGCGCTGGGCGGGGCCAGCGGCGGCTTCGCCAGCGGTCGCAAGGAGATCATTGACCTTCTTCGCCAGCGTTCAAGGCCGTACCTGTTCTCCAATTCCGTGGCACCCGCGGTGGTGGGTGCCTCGCTAAAGGTCCTGGACCTGCTGGAGGGCAGCGATGACCTGCGGGCCCGCCTGCGCGAAAACACCATGTGGTTCCGCGAGCGCATGACCGGCCTGGGCTTTGACATCCTGCCCGGTGATCACCCGATCGTGCCCGTGATGATTGGCGACGCCGCGCGTGCCACCCAGATGGCCGACCTGCTCCTGGAAAAGGGCGTATACGTGATCGGCTTCAGCTATCCGGTGGTCCCAGTCGGCAAGGCGCGGATCAGGACACAGGTATCCGCCGCGCACAGCCGCGAGGATCTCGAGACCGCAGCAACAGCGTTCGCGGCCGTCCGGGCCGGGATGAGCTGACCCTGGCCTGGTGGCCGGCTGGGAACGCTGCCGTCCAATCCTCAGATAGCGCAGCCGGTAACACTGGCCGCGAACGCCGTCGTTACAGACGATCGAAGCGAGCCTGGAAGAACCGGAGGTAGCGCGGTTCGTAGGTCATGACGAGCCCCTTGGCCGAATAGCGCTGGTCGTAAACGGCTTGCACCGCCTCCGCCACCATGTCCATGTGCGCTTGGGTGTAGACACGGCGCGGGATCGCCAGCCTGGTGAGTTCAAGTCTTGGATGGTGATGCTCACCGGTTGCGGGATCGCGGCCAGCCGAGACGATACCGCGTTCCATCCCGCGGACTCCCGAGTCCAGGTAAAGCTCTGCGGCGAGCGTCTGGGCTGGGAACACCTCCTGGCTCAGGTGCGGGTAGAAGCGCCGGGCGTCCAGGAAAACGGCATGGCCGCCGATTGGCTTCACGAAAGGCACGTCGGCTGCGGCAAGCAGGTCGCCCAGGTACCGGACTTGGCCGATACGGGAGCGGATGTGATCTTCCTGCACGGACTCGGTGATGCCGATCGCCATCGCCTGCATGTCCCGGCCGGCCAGCCCGCCATAGGTATGCAGGCCCTCGTATACCACCACAAGGTTGCGGGCCGCCTCGAACAACTCCTGGTCGTTGAGCGCGAGCCAGCCGCCGATGTTGACGAGTGAGTCTTTTTTGGCCGACATCCAGGCGCCGTCGGTGTAGGAACAGAATTCCTTGAGGATCGCGGCGATCGTCCTGTCCGCGTAGCCCGGCTCGCGTTCCTGGATGAAGAACGCGTTCTCCACCATCCTGGTCGCGTCCAGGAACAGCCGGATCCGGTGCCGGTCGCACAGCGCGCGGAGGTCGCGCACGCATGCCATGCTGACCGGCTGCCCGCCGGCCATGTTGACGGTGCCAGCCAGGCTGACGTATGCGATGTTGTCCGCGCCTTCCCTGGCTATCAGCCGCTCCAGCTTGCTGATGTCCACATCTCCCTTGAACGGGTGCTCGTCTTCCGGGTCATGCGCGGCGTCGATGACCACGTCCTCGAAGATGCCGCCCGCTAGCTCCTGATGGGCCCGCGTCGTGGTGAAGTACATGTTCCCTGGCACGAACTGACCCGGCCGGATCGCCACCTGGCTGATGAGGTGCTCGGCGCCCCTGCCCTGATGAGTGGGCAGCACATGGTGGTAGCCGTAGACGTCACGGACCGCCTTCTCGAACTCGTAGAAGCTCCGCGAGCCCGCATACGCCTCGTCTCCGAGCATGAGCCCAGCCCACTGCCGGTCACTCATCGCGTTCGTGCCGGAATCGGTCAGCAAGTCGATATAGACATCCTCGGAGCGCAACAGGAACGTGTTATAGCCCGCATCGGCGAGTGCGCGCTCCCGCTCGGCTGTGGTCGTGATCCGCAGTGGCTCGACCATCTTGATCTTCCACGGCTCGGCCCAGGACCGGCGGCCGAGCTGGCGCCCGGTGGTCACTGGCAGGTTGCTCGTCATTGATTCCTCCGCCTTGCGTGCGATTGCTGGTATCCCATCCGGCCACGGTCAGCGCAGCGGCACGAACCGCGCGGTGAAGTGCCGTAGCTGGCGAGGCTGCGAGACGATGCGCAAGCCGGGAAGATCACCGGCCGTCTTGGCCACTCGCAGCACGACTTCGATCACGTAGTCGATGTGGCTCTGGGTATAGGTGCGGCGCGGAATTGCCAGCCGCACCAGGTCGAGGGCTGCCGGAGTCTCGCTGCCATCT
>JASHPR010000513.1 GCA_030038015.1 Streptosporangiaceae bacterium | reverse complement strand
CGAGATCCAGCCCTACCAGCACTTCATCGACATCGAGATGCCCCACCCTCCGGACAACGGAGCCGGGATCTTCCTCCACGACGACATGCCGGAGGGGTACACCGAAGGCTGCGTGGCCCTGCCGGATGCCGAGCTTGATGCCGTGCTCGGGTGGCTCAACCCCGCCGACCGCCCGCACATCCTGATCACCATCGGCTGACCTCGTTGGTTCCCGGAGCGGAACCAACCGGTGACAGCTCCCGCAGGCGCTGCTATCCGGCGACGCCGAGGCAGCAGAGCGGACCCGGGCAGCACCGAGCCGCCAGTCGTCCGCACGCAGATCATCCGGTTACGCGAGGACCACGGGACGGACCTGGCACCGGTGCTTCCCGCGCAGGTAAGGCGGCTCGAGATCGTCAACCGGTGGGCAGCTGCGATTACGAAACGTGGTCTGGCGCAGACGGCGCCCGCGCCCGCTCCCTGCCGACCATGGACGCTGGCCGAACCGTGAGCAGGAATGGTTCAACCTCTGGCACGCGGCCTGCGGCCGTCCCGCAACCGCGGCCTGACCGGCCCGGGCGCGATCCGCACCGCACGTCCAGAGGCGCCCCCCAACCCCCCCGGGGTCAGGTGCGGTGCTCGAGGGCGCGCCTGGTGAGGACGCGCGCGAGGTGCCTGCGGTAGTCGCGGCCCGCATGCACGTCCTCGCCGGGCTCGGTTCCCTCGGCGGCCAGATCGGCCGCCTCGGCGACGCTGGCGCCCTCGGCGAGGGCCTGCTCGGCCGCGCGGGCGCGCAACGGCGTCGGGCCCATGTTCGCCAGGGCGATGCGGCCGTCGATGGCGGCGACGCCGACGATGGCCCAGTCGTTCGCCCGGCGGACGAACTTCTGGTAGCCCCAGGCGGCGCCCGGCCTGCGCGGCACGCGGACGGCCGCGATCAGCTCGCCAGGATCCAGGCTGGTTTCGAAGAACCCGGTGAAGAAGTCGTCGGCGGGCACGTTCCGGGTGCCGCCCTGGCCGAGCAGGTCGACCGAGCCGCCGAGCGCGACCAGCGCCATCGGCAGGTCGGCCGCGGGATCCGCGTGCGCCAGCGACCCGCCGATCGTGCCGCGGTGCCGGATCTGCGGGTCGCCGACCAGGCCGGCGGAGTGGGCGAGCAGCGGCGCGTCGGCCCGCACCAGGTCGGAGGCTGCCAGGGCGGCGTGCGGCGTGGCCGCGCCGATCACGATCTCGTGCCCTTCGGCCCGGATCCCGGTCAGCTCGGTGAGCCGCCCGATGTCGATGAGCACCGCGGGAGCGGCCAGCCGCAGCTTCATCATCGGCAGCAGCGAGTGGCCGCCGGCCAGCAGCTTCGCGTCGTCGCCGAAGCTGTCGAGCAGGTCAAGGGCGTGGGCCGGCGACTCCGCGGCGATGTAGTCGAACGGCGCGGGGATCACGCGCCCACCTCCGCCCGCTCGCTCCCGGCCGCCACGTTCCCCGCGGACGCGGCTCGCAGCACCGCCCGGACGATGTTGTGGTAGCCGGTGCAGCGGCAGAAGTTGCCCTCCAGGCCCTCCCGGACCTCGGCCTCGGTCGGGTGCGGGTTCTCGGAGAGCAGGCCCACCGCCGCCATGACCATCCCGGGCGTGCAGAACCCGCACTGCAGGCCGTGCTCCTGCCGGAACGCCGCCTGCACGGGGTGCAGGCCGCCGTCGCCCGCGAGGCCTTCCGCGGTGGTGACCTGCTGCCCGTTCGCCTGCACGGCCAGCACCGTGCACGACTTCACCGACGTGCCGTTCAGCAGCACCGTGCAGGCACCGCATGAGGTGGTATCACAGCCAACGTTGGCCGCCCGCAGCCCGCACACCTCGCGCAGGTAGTGCACGAGCAGCAGCCGCGGTTCCACCTCATCGGAACGCCGGCGGCCGTTGACGGTGATCTCGACCTGCATCTACGCCTCCCTCGCTGCCTGAATTGCCTGCCAGACCCGCTGCGGCGAGGCCGGCATGTCGATGTGCCGGACGCCGAGGTGGGACAGCGCGTCGATGACCGCGTTCTGCACGGCCGGGGTCGCGCCGATCGAGCCCGCCTCGCCGATCCCCTTGACGCCGAGCGGGTTGTAGGTGGTGAGCGTCTGCATGTCGGCCAGCTCGAAGCTCGGCACCTCGGTCGCCGACAGGAACGGGTAGTCGGCGAAGCTCGCGGTCAGGGGATTGCCGTCCCCGTCGTAGACCACCTCTTCCACGAAGGCCTGCGCAGCGCCCTGGGCGATGCCGCCGTGCCGCTGGCCCTCGGCCAGCAGCGGGTTGAGCACGAACCCCGCGTCGTCCACCGTCACCATCCGGCGGAGCACCACCTTGCCGGTCTCGGTGTCCACCTCGACGACCGCGACGTGCGACCCGAACGGGAAGGTCGCGCCCGGTGCGGTGAAGACGGTGCGCACGACCAGCCGCTCCTCCTCGGCCAGGCTGGCCAGCGGCACCGAGGCCTCAGGGTCGCCGGCCACCTCGAACGCGCTGCGCCCGACGTCGAAGCGCAGGTCCGCCGGGCTGGCCTCGAGCTCGTCCGCGGCGCGCTCCCGCGCCACCTCGATCAGCTCCTGGGCTGCCTGCCGGACCGCGGAGCCGCCGTGCTGCAGGCTGCGCGAGCCGCCGGTGCCGCCGCCCTCGGGCACCAGGTCCGTGTCGCCCCACTTCAGCGTGATCTTGTCCACGGGTATACCGAGCTCCTCGCTGGCGAGCATGGCCCAGGCGGTCGCGTGGCCCTGGCCGTGCGGCGACGTGCCGGTGAGGATCGTGGCCGTCCCGTCGGGGTGCACCTCGACGGTGGCGTTCTCCTGAGGCGGCTGCTCCTCGCCGTCGCCCATGCCGGTTATCTCGACGTAGCTGGCCACGCCGATGCCGAGCGCGACCGTGTCGCCGCGTGCCCGACGCTCGGCCTGCTCCTTGCGCAGCTCGTCGTAGCCGGCCGCGGCCAGCACCTTATCCAGGGCCGCGGCATAGTCCCCGGTGTCGTACAGGGCCCCGAACTTGGTCCGGTGCGGCTCGGTGAACGGCGGCAGCAGGTTGCGCCGCCGCACGTCGGCCGGGTCCATGCCGATCTCGGCGGCGAACAGGTCCATGGCCCGCTCGATCGCCGCCGTGGCTTCCGGCCGGCCGGCGCCGCGGTAGGCGCCGATCGGGGTCGTCGTGGTGACCACGCTCTTGGCCACCGCCTCGGCGCGGGGGATCTGGTAAGGGCCCGACGTCATCAGGATCGTCAGGAACGGCAGCATGGCGCCGATCCGGACCTGGGCCCCGGCGTCCTGGACGACCTCCAGCCGGTAGGCCAGCACGGTCCCGTCCCGCCTGCCGCCGATCGTGACCGTCTGCTGCTGCGCCCGGCCGTGGGTCATCGCGACCAGGTTCTCGTACCTGGTCTCGGTCCAGCGGGCCGGGCGGCCGAGCTGCCGCGCCACCCAGGCCACCACCGCATGCTCCGGGTCGGCCCCGAACTTCGCGCCGAAGGCGCCGCCGACGTCGGGGGTGATGATGTGCACCTGCTCCGGCTTGAGCCCGAGCAGCCTCGCCAGCCCGCCCCGCGTGCCCTGCGCTCCCTGGTTAGGTATCCACGCGGTCACCCGCCCGTCCTCGCCCCAGGCGGCCGCCGCGGCCCTGGTCTCCATGGGGGCCGGGGCGACCCGCTGGTTCAGGATCGTCCGGGTGACCACGACCTCGCAGTCGTCGAACAGGTGCCCGTCGAGCGCGCTGGGGTCGCCGAAGACGGCGGCCACGTTGGTGCCCGCGTCCTCGTAGAGGACGACGTCGCCGGCTGCCGCATCGGCAAGGTCGATGACGGCGGGCAGCAGGTCGTAGTCGACGTCCACCAGCTCGACGGCGTCCTCGCCCTGGTACGCCTGCTCGGTCACAACCACGGCCACGGGCTCGCCGACGTAGCGGACCTTGCCGGCCGCCAGGACCGGCCTGGTCATCTGCTTGTTGAACATGGGCCCCGGCCTGATCGCGGGCAGGTCAGCGAGATCCGCGCCGGTGAACGCGGCGATGACACCCGGCGCGGACAGCGCGGCGCTGACGTCGGCACCCAGGATCCTGGCGTGCGCGACCGGGGAGCGGACGAAGAACACGTGGCACGCCCCGGCCAGCCGCTCGTCCACCACGTCGTCGGTGTAGACGCCGCCGCTGGTCAGAAAGCGCGGATCCTCAGTCCTCAGGACACGAGTGCCCAAGATGCTCACCGGCGATCAGCTCCCCTCGACCCTGGCGCCGGCCACCCGGGAAGGGCCAGCTACCGCACCGCAGTGCTGCTCCCGACGCCCGGCGGCCGATGGGCCGGCTGGCGACCGAACGCCGCTGCGCACCTCAGAGATGATCGTGCCCGCCACGCCCCTTAAAGGTCAAACCGCCCCCGCCGCGGCTCACCCGGGCACGTCCGGCACGGCCCACCCGGCCGCGAACGGGTCTCCGCCGGGCTGACGCCGGCCGCGCCGGGCACCGCTCCGCACCGGGCAGTCACCGCCGCGGTGGAACGGTGCAGGTCACGCACCCGGCCACCGGAAATGGTTTTCCAGGCGCGGCTGGTCCCGGCTAGCATTCAAAGCCCGGCCAGCACCGAGACAAGATCGGACGTCAGTCATGTTTGCGCGCGCGATGGTGCGCCGCTTCCCGGTGCTCGGGTACCGGGATTTCGTGCTCTTGCTCGCCGACCGCCTGCTGGCGCCGGCCGCGTTCGCGTTCTCCCTCGTCGGCGTGTCGTTCGCGGTGCTGGACGCGACCGGGTCCACGGCCGACCTCTCCTACGTGCTGGCCGCGCAGATCGCGCCGTCCCTGATCTTCGCTCTCGTCGGCGGCGTGGTCGCGGACCGGCTGCCGCCGCAGTGGGTGATCATCGCGGGCAACGTGATGATCGCACTCGGCGAGGGCACGTTCGGCATCCTGGCCATAGCCGGCCACCCGCGGCTGTGGCAGATGGTGCTGCTCGAGGCGCTCACCGGCACCGGCATGGCCATCTTCTACCCGGCCTCGCAGGCCCTGCTGCCCCGGCTGGTGCCCGGAGCCCTGCTGCAGCAGGCGAGCGCGATCAGCCGCCTCGCCACGAACGCGGCGCAGATGGGCGGGGCGGTCGTCGCTGGGTTCTGCGTCGCGGCGTTCGGCCCCGGCTGGGCGCTGGCCGTGTGCGGCGCCGGCTCGCTGGTCTCGGTCCCGATGCTGCTCAGCATCCGCGCGGCGGCCACGGTGCGCACGCCCGGCACGGGCCTGCTCCGCGAGCTGCGGGACGGCTGGTCGGAGTTCCGCTCGCACACCTGGCTGTGGGCGATCGTGGCGCAGTTCGGCGTGGTGCTGATGGCGTGGTACGGGTCGTTCCAGATCCTCGGGCCGGTGGTGGCCAGGGCCCATCTCGGCGGCCCGGCGGCCTGGGGCGCGATCACCGCCGCCGACGCGGTCGGGCTCATCGCCGGCGGGGTGGTGTCGCTGCGCTTCACGCCGCGGCGGCCGATGCTGTTCGTCGTGGTCATCGGCGCCGCGATCGCGATCGCGCCGCTCTCGCTTGCGATGCTCTGGCCGCTGCCCCTGGTCTGCCTGGCCTCGTTCGGCCTCGGCATCACCGTGGAGATGATGATGGTGCAGTGGACCGTCACCATGGCCAGGAACATCCCGCCGGGCAAGCTGGCGCGGGTGTCCTCCTATGACCTGCTGGGCTCGGTCATGGCCATGCCGGCCGGCGCCCTGGTCGCCGGGCCGGTGGCCGCCGCCGTCGGCGTGTCCGCGACCCAGTACGGCGCGGCGGCGCTGATCATCGTCGCGTCGGCGCTCGCCCTGATCCCGCGGGACGTCCGCACCATGCGGGCCGGTGATCCCGCCGTGCCGGACGCCGGTCAGGCGACCAGCTCGGCATCCCCGGTGAACGCGGCCCACATCGCCGCGTAGAGACCGTCCGCCGCCAGCAGCTCGCCGTGGGTGCCGGCCTCGGCGACCCGGCCCTGGTCCATCACGATGATCCGGTCGGCCCGGGACGCGGTGGTGAGCCGGTGCGCGACCACGAGCGTGGTCCGCTGCGCGGCGAGCTGCTCGGTCGCGCGGTTCACCGCCGCCTCCGCGGCCAGGTCCAGCGCCGCGGTCGCCTCGTCGAGCAGCAGGATCGCCGGGTTCACCAGGTAGGCCCGCGCGAGCGCGATCAGCTGGCGCTGCCCGGCCGACAGGTTGCGGCCGCGCTCGGCGACCTCGTGCATGAACCCGCCGGGCAGCCTGGCGATCATCTCGATCGCGCCCACGCCCCTGGCGGCGGCCTCGACCTCGGCGTTGGTGGCGTCCGGCCTGCCGTAGGCGATCGCGTCCCGCACCGTCCCGGGGAACAGGTAGGACTCCTGCGGCACCACGCCGAGCTGGTGCCGGTAAGCGGCCAGGTCGTAGTCGCGGACGTCGACCCCGTCGACGAGCACGCTGCCCGAGCTCACGTCGTAGAACCGCGCGATGAGCTTGACCAGCGTCGACTTGCCGGCCCCGGTCTGGCCGACCAGCGCGACCGTCTCGCCGGGCGCCACCGAGATGCTCACCCCGGCGAGGGCCTCCTGCCGTTGGCCCGGGTAGCTGAAGTACACGTCGCGCAGCTCGATCTGCCCGCGCAGCTGATGGTCAACGGGAACAGGGTCCCGCGGGGCGGGCACGGACGTGCGGGTGCGCAGCAGGCCCTTGATCCGCTGCAGCCCCACGTTGGCCTGCTGGAAGCCGTCGAAGACCTGGGAGAGCTGCTGCACGGGCGAGAACAGCAGGTCGATGAAGAGCAGGTAGGCGATGAGCGAGCCGGCGGTGAGCGCCCGGCTGTGCACCTCGCCGGCGGCCACGAACAGCACCAGGGCCCCGCCCACCGTCGACAGGCCCTGCACGAACGGGAAATACAGCGCGATGTAGCGCTGCGCCCGCAGTCGCGCGGTCCGGTAGGCGCCGCTGAGCCCGGCGAACCGCGCCGAGTTCACCTGCTCGCGCCGGTACGCCTGGGCCACGCGCAGGCCGGCCACGTTCTCCTGCAGGTCGGCGTTGACGATGCTGACCCGCTCCCTGGCCTCGCGGTAGGCCCGCGACGACTTCGCGCGGAACACCACGGTCGCCGCGATGAGCAGCGGGATCATGGTCAGCAGCGTGAGGCCCAGCTTGAGGTTGATCACCAGCAGCGCGATCAGCACGCCGACGAAGGACAGGCCCGAGTTGACCATGGTGATCAGGCCGGTCTGCAGGAACGAGGACAGCGCGTCCACATCGGTGGTCATCCGCGTCATGATCCGGCCGGTCAGCTCGTGCTCGTAGTAGTCGAGCCCGAGCCGCTGCAGCTGGGCGAAGATCTTCACCCGCAGCGAGTACAGCAGCCGTTCCCCGTTCTTGCCGACCACGACGGTCTGCACCGTGTTGACCACCCAGTCGGCGGCGACGATCGCCAGCGCGGCCAGCGCGACCACGATGATCGCGTGGAAGGCCTTGGCCAGCACGCCGTTGTCGATCCCGTTGCGGACCAGCAGCGGCATCGCGATGCCGGCCAGCGCGTCCAGGCCGTCAAGGATCAGGCCGGCGGTCAGCGCGACCGCGAACGGCTTCAGCAGCCTGCGCAGCGTGAAATGCGGGTCGCCGGCCCGGGCCCAGGACCGGCTGACGTTCGGCTTGTCGTCCGCTGGCGGCAGCGCCGCCACCTTGGCCAGCAGCTCGGGCGTGGGCGGGATGTCGGCCATCATGCCGCTCACGGCCCCGCCCCCGCCCCCGCGCAGGGTGCCGCGCGGGCGGGCGCCCAGCCCGATGCGCATTCCTGCCGCGCCCCCTCCGGCAGCGCCCGCCCCGGCACCAGGACTTGCCAGAACGGGGACGCCACGGCCGGCCCCGGCGCCGTCGCCTTCGGCTCCGCCGGTGCCG
>JASHPR010000512.1 GCA_030038015.1 Streptosporangiaceae bacterium | reverse complement strand
CGGAGCGGTCAGCGACACCGGCAAGATGAATGCCAGCAGCAGCGCCGTGGTCGCCCCGGCCAGCACTGAGCTGACCACGCCAGCAAAGATCACGCCGAACCCCGCCACGGCCATCGCTACGGCCGCGAGCCACGCGCTCCGCGAAGCCAGCGTGGCAAGGCAGACGAACACCCCGCCGGTCACGGCGAGCGCTGCCTGCGCCTGGAGTCGTTCCGCCATGGGGCCGCCGAAGTCGACCAGGAGCAGCATTGCGAAAGACCCGAACGCCGCGAACGTAGCCAACTGCGGGTTGCCGATGACCTTGTCGCCCAAGGCGAACATGGCCGGCATGATGATCGCTGCCCGGGTGGCACGGCGCAGCGCGGCGAAGCCGCGGTCGCGCTGGCCCAGCCACCGCAGGGGGTGCAAGTGCGCCAGCCGCGTCTCCGGCATATGCGAGAGCCCGCCCTCCACATCTAGGCATTACCATCTTTGCCACCAGCACGCCCATAGCAACAGCCGGGGACCGCGGGAGGGCTAGCTACCGGCGGGCGCTGCGTAGAGGTCGACTAGCTCCTGGGCTGTGACGGCGTCTTCCGGCTGCCTCAACAGCCACGCCAGGCATTCAAGCAGCCGGTACCGCTCCAACCCATCCCCGGCAGCCGCCGGCCGGCCGGGAACGGCACCGCCAAGCCAGCCAGATCAACGGCCCGCTCCCCCAGTCGACCGTGACCGGGCGGCCCACCAACGCTCGGTCACATGCCCTCTGAACTGCGGAAACAGTAGCTGTAGTTCAGTCAACAGGCATGTGCGGCAGGTCCTGGTCGCCAGCGCCCGGTCTTGCGGTACAGCTCAGCGGGATCACCAGCCGGGGTTCGCCATAGTCTGGACGTGCGGCCCTGACTGGGCGAAGATACCGTGTCGGCCCCTCGGGAAGGTAGGCATGGACGCTGAGCTGAATCCCGCGCAGCGGCTGCATGCACTTGGCCAGAGCCTGTGGCTGGACAGCATCAACCGGGTCATGCTGCGCACCGGGGCGCTGGCACGTTACGTGCGTGACCTGGCGGTCACCGGGCTGACGTCCAACCCCACGATCCTCGGGCATGCCATGGCCGCCGGATCGGACTATGACCGCTCCCTGGCCCGCCTGGCCGGCGACGGTGTCACCGATGCTCAGGACCTGGTGTACGCCCTGGCGCTGGAGGACCTGACCGAGGCGGCGGCCCTGTTCCGGCCGGCGTGGGAGCACACCAGGGGCGCGGACGGCTACGTATCGCTGGAAGTCCCGCCCGATCTCGCCTACGACGCCGCGGCGACGGTCGCGCTCGCCCGGCGGCTGCACGACCAGGCCGGCTTCCCCAACCTGCTGGTCAAGATCCCCGGCACGCCGCCGGGCCTGACCGCCATGGAAGAGGCCATCACCGCAGGCATCGGGGTGAACGTGACGTTGCTGTTCTCCGACACGCACTACCTGCGCACCGCCGACGCGTACCTGCGAGCCCTGGAGCGCCGCCGCCGCGCCGGCCTGGACCTGGCAGTACCCTCGGTGGCCTCGCTGTTCATCTCCCGCTGGGATTCCGCCGCCGACCCGCTGCTGCCGTCCGCGCTGCACGGCAGCCTAGGGCTGGCGATGGCGCAGAAAACCTACGCCTCCCATGTGCAGCTGCTCGCCGACCAGCGCTGGCAGGCGCTCGCCGAGGCTGGCGCCCGTCCGCAGCGAGTTCTGTGGGCATCCACCTCGACCAAGAACCCAGACCTGCCCGACACCTACTACCTGGGCCGGCTGGCTGCCCCGAACACAATAGACACCGTCCCGGAAAAGACCCTGCTCGCCTTCGCCGACCACGGAAGCCCCGACGACCGGCTGGAGCCCGACTACGCAGCCGCGGAACGGGCCATCTCCGCGGCCGCCGACGCCGGCATCGACGCCGACGCCCTCGCCGAGCAGCTCCAACGCCATGGAGCGGGCGCATTCACCGCGGACTGGGCCGCGCTGCTCACGGCGATCAAAGAAAAGGCGGCGAAGCTTACGCGACACGCCCGAGGCAAAATGGATGAAGGGTCATCTTAACTAATGTCTCATCATTTCGACACCGCCGTCGCCAGGGAAGACCCGCGGCTCAACATCCTTGACTTCTATCTTTTCCGCGGCCAGCCGGGTACCACGGTCATGGCGATGACGGTAAACCCGAACGCAGGGACCAAGGCGCCGGATACCTTCCACGAGGAGGGTCTGCACGCGTTCCGTTTCGACGTGAACGATGACGCTCACGAGGAAGTGACGTTCAAGATCCGCTTCGGTGAGGCTGGGCATGCCGAAGGCGAGGGACCCGAAGGCCGGGACGTGCAAACTCTGCAGGTGCGCCGGGCCACCGGAAGGGATGCCGCAGACGGCACGGGGGGCGAGGTCATCGCTTCGGGCACGACCGGCCGGATCGTCGCGGGCGACGCGGGCGTGCGGATCTTCGCTGGCCTGGCCCCGGACCTGTTCGCTGCGAACCTGACAGGTAACGTCGCGTTCCGCGCCGCACTTGCCGCGGGGAAATTCGCACCGGACTCATTTCGCGGCGGCGCGAACTACTTCCAGAACCGAAACGTCACGGCCATCGTGATGGAGGTGCCCACGCAGTCGATCGGTGACCCGGCCGCGACGGTGCGCGCATGGGCCACGGTGTCGCTGTGCGGACACGCGCCCGAGGTCCAAGTGTCCCGGTGGGGCCTGCCGCTGATAACACATATCTTCATCACCGACCCCGCAGCGAAGGACGACTACAACCGGTCCCTTCCCTCTGCCGACGTGCCGCGTTTCTCCCAGATCGTCGCGGACGCCCTCGCCCGCGTCACCCAGGTGGCGGGCTCGACCGACGACCCGGCCGCCTACGCACAGCGTGTGGTGGAGCGCCTGTTCCCGACCACTTTGCCTTATGTCCTCGATTCGGCGGCCTCGTTCAGTTTCGCAGGCTTCAACGGCCGCGCCATGACGGACAACGTAGAGAACGTGATGCTCTCGCTGCAGACCAACACTCCTATCGACCAGGGCGCGACCGTCGCCAGGACCAACATCCTCGATCAGTTCCCCTATTTCGGCGCACCGCACGCCGATCCCATCGTCGATTGATCCGCGTTAGCCTCGTGAATCCTGGATAGGGCCGGGCGTGCAGAGAAGCCCATCCGCGCTGGTCATCACCTGGACCTGCGACCCCGGCGACATCCACGCCCTCGCCGGAGAATCCGGCGCCAAACCGGCTCTTCGAGGCTGGTCGTGCCTGGCGGTTCCCGTGCCCGCCCGAGTGAATCAAGGCTTTGCTGAAAACGGGTTGGACAACTGCCGATGCAGCTCATCGCGCGGCAGGCCACGCTGCCGTGCTCACGCAGGACATCGTCCACCTGCTCGTGCCGGGCCTTTCACGCCGGACACCCTCCGCGGGAGGACTCTCAGCCGCCGGTGATGCTCGGCCCGCGCCCAGGCGCCCGGGCCCTCCTCGCCCGTCCGTTCAACGGGCTATCAGCCGCTGGTACATCTCAAAGGCGCTGCGCTCGACCTGATTGGACAGCAGCATTCCGTCGTCGCGCACGGCCGAGATTACGATGCCGGTCATCTCGATGGGGCTGCCGTCAGGCTTTGTGCCGAAGGCTCCGTTGTTTGTGCCGGTGATCGTGAACGTCGCGGCGACCCGGGACCCGTCACGGTTCTCGAAAGAGTCGACTATCTCGGACGAAAAGTTCCCGATGGTCGCGCTGAAGTCCTCGGCCCACTTCTTGAATGCCTCGCGGCCTTCGATCCTGCGGCCCCCGGAAATGATGACGAAGTCCTCGACGACGAGGTCGTCGATGGCGTCGAAGTTCTGGGGCGACCGCCACACCTGCTCCCAGAAGTTGTGAACCGCGTCGATGCCCGAGCGCTTCTCCATGATCGCTCCTCGGTTGTGGCCGGTACCGGGGCAAAGCCGTAAAGCCTCATGGAACCCAGAGGCTCGTGATCCAGACGGCGCTACCCATATCCATGGTTACCCCATCTTCTCGAGGTCCAAATTGGCTCTGTCGCACTTTCGGTGGCGACGGCGTGTCGGGATTGCCTCACGATGAGCTGTGCGTGACGTCGATCAGCTTGTGAGCACGGTGTTTTCTGGGCTGCCGCCGCTGGTCATCGAGGAGGTAACAGACGAGGGCGGGTGGATCCGGGTCCGGGCGGGGACTCCGGGCAGGCCCGTGCCCGTCCGGTCTACGGCATCGAAACGAGCCGGGCGCACGCGCATGATGAGCGGATCGTGGCCGACATCCCGCTCGAAGGCCGGCGTCTACGGATCGTTGTGGGATCCGGCGCCTGAGGTGCGCAGCCGTGGACTGCGCCCGGCAGACCTTCCGTGGGCTCCTTCCCGGCGTAACCGAACGCTATCAGCGACACACGCCCCGGCTAGCCGGGGCAGATCGGCCCCGTCGTGCGCGGGCGCTCGCAGTGCTGGCCATGAAGGTCTCCCGGCACACCGCCGTGCGCGTGCTGCTGCGCCTGCCGTTGCCCGCGCTGCGGCGACCGCGGGTACTCGAGGTCGACGACTTCGCCCTGCGCCGGCATCACTACTACGCCACGATCCTGATCGACACCGAGACGCGCTCCAGTCCGGCGACCGGTCCGCTCGCGACGAGCACAGCCTTGCCGGGCCTGCGGACGGCGCAAACGAGGAGATGCCAAGGAATTGGTACGCGCGTTACCGTCATGGGGAAACAACCCCGGGGAGGTCACAATGAGCACGAGCGACGACCACAGCGCCACGGCCGAGAGGGTGCAGTTCGCGCCGGGACTGTGGCGTACCGATCTGCAGCGGCAGGATCTGAGCATCCCCGGGCGTGAGGTCATTCAGTCGCGCGTCGACATCGACCCGCAGGCGCCAGCAGTCAAGCACACGCATCCGGGTGAAGAGATCATCTATGTCCTTGACGGGTCGCTGGAGTACCAAGTCGAAGGCCAGCCGACGAGGACGTACCACGCCGGTGACGCCTTGACCGTCCCGGCTGGAGTGGTTCACGCGGTGAGGAACGTCGGCAGCGGCACCGGGTCGGTCCTCGCCACCGATGTCGTCGAGAAAGGCAAGCCGCTCCTCACGCCGGCCGAGTGAACGCCAGCCCGCCGGTACGGCCATCCTTCATCCGCCCCGCCCAGCAGCAGGGTGAGGAAGCCAGGAGAACAGCATCACGACCACGACCGACCTCACCATCCGCCCTTTCGAGGTCCACGTGCCAGAAGAGGACCTGGCCGACCTTCGGCGGCAGATCGCGGCGTGGCGGCCGCCCGAGCTGCGCGCGGCCTTCCGCACCCTGCGCCGAAGGAAACGCCAGAAACACGATCCCACAGGTGCGCCGCGCCGCTTAGCTGACCGCGGGCCCGTCCAACTGGATCGCTAGCGGGTACCCACGCAGATCGCCCGGATATGGGCCCGGCGCTCAGTCACGCCAGCTGACTGGAAGCTGCGCCAGATCGGCGGGTCGGCGCGCGGTTACCCAGCGGGCCTCGCGTCGTTGGCGGCCCGGTCATAGCCAATGCACCATCGGCTCGACTGCATGTCTATGCAGCGCCGGCCTCGGAATGAACGTCCGGTCAACCGCGAAAAGGTGCGCCAGGACCCCGAACCGCTGGGCCGACCTGGTTTGAACCCGCGATCGTGCAAGTCAGCGCCAGGCTGGCGCTGAGGCGGTGCAGATCACCTCGTCCGGGCCAGAGTCCGTTCCTTCCCCTACGGCGCTGCTTACTCGTTCCCGGCCAGAAACGCCAAGCACGTCACTACAGGGCTCGGCAACCGCCGCCTGCGCGACCTCACCGCGAAGGACGTGCAGGAGTTCCTGGAGGAGCTGCCGCTGTCGACTCGTTCCCGCAAGCTGGTGCATAAGATCCTCCGCGATTCCATCCAGCACGCCATGATCGCTGGGCTGGCCGGCCGGAACGTCGCCGCCATCGTGAACTCGACCCCGCGTGGCACTGCGGGCAGGCCCAGCAAAGCCCTGTCCGTGGCACAGGCCGAGGCGGTGCTGGATGCCGCGAAGGGCACGCGGCTGGAGGCGTACCTGGCCCTGTCGCTGATGACAGGCATCAGGACCGAGGAGGCCCGGGCGCTCACCTGGGAGCACGTAGACATGGACGGGGACCCCGCAGCCGAACCGCCCGTACCACCGCATGTGGCCGTGTGGCGCTCGGTCCGGGCCCATGGCGAAACAAAGACGGAGCGGAGCAAGCGCACGCTGGCAATGCCGGAGTTCGTGTCCGATGCGCTGAGGGGACACCGTGCCCGTCAGGCCGCGGAGCGGCTGCGGGCCGGACCGCGGTGGAAAGAGCATGATCTCGTCTTCGCCAGCACGACCGGCACGCCCCGGAGCGCCGGGAACGTCCGCCGCGACTTCCAGGCGATCTGCGAGAAAGCGGGCCTGGGGAAGGGGTGGACGCCTCGGGAGCTGCGGCACTCGTTCGTGAGCATGCTGTCGGCCGACGGCGTGGCGACCGAGGACATCTCCCACCTGGTTGGCCATTCCAGTACGCGCACGACCGAGCGCGTTTACCGGCACGAGTTGAGGCCTGTTCTCAGGACGGGCGCGGAGCGCATGGGCCGGATCTTCAACCAGAGATCATGAACTTGGCAGTCAGTTTGGCTGTCTGCTGATCTTTATCAAGATCGATATGGTGTCTGACCTGTGGAGCTATGGGGATTTGAACCCCAGACCTCTTGCATGCCATGCAAGCGCTCTACCAGCTGAGCTATAGCCCCTCGGTGGCGGGGAACCCGTACGGCCCCAGCGCCACGCTAGTGTATAGGAAACCGGCCAGTCCCCGCGTCCAGGCACTGGCCCGGCGAGCCTACCGGCCCTCTTCCTCCGGGCCGGCGGCGAGCACCTCCACCGGCTCGGGGGCCAGGTCCGGCAGCATGCCCACGTTGTGCTCGAGCAGCCGCCAGCTTCCCGCCCGCCGGCCGAGGACCGACCAGGAGCAGTTGCCGAGCGGGCCGAGCAGGCGGGCGCGTTCCGGCAGGCCGAGCAGGCGGGAGATGCCCAGGTTGATCGCTGCTCCGTGACAGACGACCACCGCGAGCGGATCGCCCGTGCCGTCCAGGCTGTCGGCGATTTTCTCGAACGCCGCGGCGACCCGGTCGGCGACCGCGCTGATCGGCTCGCCGTCCGGCGGAACCCACACCGCGTACGCGTCCGGGTAGCGCTCCCTGATCTCCTTGTCGGTCAGGCCTTCCCAGGAGCCGCCGCCGCGCTCCCGCAGGTCCTTCTCGGCATGCACCGGCAGCCCGGTGAGCCCGCCCAGGTATGAGGCGGTTTCGGCCGCGCGGGCCAGGTCCGAGGAGAAGATCGCGTTCGGGCGCATGGCCGCGAGGTACCGGGCGGAGTCACGCGCCTGCTCCCGCCCGGTCTCGTCGAGCGGCACGTCGGCGTGACCCTGGAACCGGCGCTCGGCGTTCCACGCTGTCTGCCCGTGCCGCCAGAGCACGAGGCGCGCCACGCCGCCCGCGGCGCGATCCGGCCCCACGCCCGTGGCCCCGGCTTCCCGGGCACCTGCAGCACCCATCTCCCCGGCGGCCATGGCGCCGGGCTCACGACCTGGCACGGTCAGCGCGGCCCGCTGCCGGGCGAGCCGGCAGAACCATTCCGGCGCGCTCCGGCGATGGCGGGCTCGGGCAGCGGTATCTGCGGGCAGTCCTTCCACAGCCGCTCGAGCGCGTAGTAGACGCGCTCCTCGGCGTGCTGCACGTGAATGACCACGTCGATGTAGTCCAGCAGCACCCAGCGGCCCTCGCGCTCGCCCTCACGGCGCACCGGCCTGGCGCCTGCCCGGCGCAGCTTCTCCTCGATCTCGTCGACGATCGCCCGCACCTGGCGGTCGTTCGACGCCGAGCAGAGCAGGAACGCGTCGGTGATGACGAGCTGGTCGCTGACGTCGTAGGCGATGATGTCTGTGGCGAGCTTGTCCGCCGCCGCCGCGGCGGCTATCTCCACGAGCTCGACGGCCCTTGCAGTGGCTGTCACGTGTGCTGCTCGTCCTCCTCAACTCCAGCCCAGGTTTCTACCATCGCATATCGGCACGCGGCATGGCACGGCGCAGTTCAGGGTATCCCGCGATGCCGCGCATGCCGACTCAGCCGCGCCCGGGCTCGGCGCCCGGCTTCCGGTAGAGCTTCCGCTTGGAGATGTACTGCACGATTCCGTCCGGGACCAGGTACCAGATGGGCTCCCCGGCCTCGACTCGCTGCCGGCACTCCGTCGAGGAGATCGCGAGTGCCGGGATCTCGATCAGGCTGACCCTGCCGTCGGGCAGGTTCGCGCCGCTCAGGTGGTGCCCGGGCCTGGTACAGCCGACAAAATGGGCCAGCTTGAATAGTTCGTCCGCATCCTGCCAGGTCACGATCTGCTCCAGCGCGTCGGCGCCGGTGATGAAGAAGAACTCGGCACCCGGCCCGCGCTCGGCGCGCAGGTCCCGCAGCGTGTCGATGGTGTACGTCGGCCCCGGCCGGTCGATATCCACCCGGCTGACCGAGAAGCGCGGATTGGACGCCGTCGCGATCACGGTCATCAGGTACCGGTCCTCCGACGGCGACACCCGGCGCCCCTCCTTCTGCCAGGGCTGCCCGGTGGGCACGAAGATCACCTCGTCCAGCGAGAAGAAGTGACCCACCTCACTCGCCGCGACCAGGTGCCCGTGATGGATGGGGTCGAACGTGCCACCCATCACCCCTATGCGCGTGCTGGTCTGCCCGTCGCCCATGAAGCGACTCTAAGGCCCGCCGCCGGCAGCCCTCGTCACAGCCCGGGCAGCGGCGGCTGTCCCGAGGCCCACCGGCGCAGCCGCACCGCCTTGCCGACCTCGCTGCGCGGCACCGTCCCGGGCTCAAGCAGGCGCACGGCCACGCCAACGCCAAGCTCTTCGCGCAGCCGCGACTCGAGTTCGCCAGCCGCCGGCGGCGGCCCGGCGCTACCCGTTCTCGATTCAATGCAGGCAAGCAGCCGTGACGGGATCTCCCGCTCGTCAAGAACGAGAAGGTAATCGGGCGCGACGGCGGGGTGGCTGAGCAGCACCCGCTCCACCTCGCTGGGGTAAACGTTCACGCCCCGGAGCACCAGCATGTCGTCCCCGCGGCCGGCGACCTTGCTCATCTTCACCAGGGTGCGGCCGCAGGCGCACGGCTCGCGGCGCAGCGCCGCGATGTCGCCCGTCCGGTAGCGCAGCAGCGGCAGCGCCTCCTTGGTGAGGGTGCTGAACACCAGCTCACCGAACGTCCCGTCCGGCACGGGCTGGCCGGTGGCTGGGTCGACCGCCTCGGCCAGGAAGTGGTCCTCGTTCACGTGCAGCCCGTCGGCGGCCTGGAAGCATTCCGCGGCGACGCCGGGGCCGATGACCTCGGACAGGCCGTAGATGTCGAGCGCGCGCAGGCCGAGCAGTTCGGAGATCCTGGCGCGCATCGCGTCGGTCCATGGCTCGGCGCCGAACAGCCCGGCGGACAGCCGCAGCCCGGAACCCGGCCGCAGCCCGGCCTCGGCCACCGCCTCGCCCAGCCGGATCGCGTACGACGGCGTGCAGGTCAGGATGTCCGGCTGCAGGTCGCGCAGCAGCGTCACCTGCCGCGCGGTCATCCCGCCGGACACCGGCAGCACGGTGGCGCCGAGCTCGACCGCTCCCTGGTGGATGCCGAGCCCGCCGGTGAACAGGCCGTAGCCGTAGGCGTTGTGCACGAGGCTGGCTGGCCCGGCGCCGGCCGCGGCCAGCGCCCTGGCGCACATCCGCGACCAGAGCCGCAGGTCGGCGCGGGTGTACCCGACCAGCGTGGGCCGCCCGCCGGTGCCGCTGGAACCGTGCAGCTGGAGGACGTCCTCGCGCCTGACCGCGAACATCCCGAACGGGTAGCCACGCCACAGGTCTTCCTTGCCGGCCATGGGCAGCCGGGGCAGATCGGCAAGGGCGACATCGGCTCCGCTCGCGACGCCGGCGTCCTTGAGCCGGCCCGCCTGGATCCCGCCGGCGGCCAGCAGCCGGTCGATGAGGCCCCGCAGCCGTTCCTGCTGCAGCTCGGCGAGCTGCGGCGGCGGCATCGACTCGGCGTCGGGCTCGTACATGGGCACCGCCAGCTCGTCAGTCATGCTGCATTCTCTCGCGCGGCCGCAGTGGCCGCGCCGCCGCCTGCGCTCAACGTGCGTCCCGCCCTGGCCCCGCGCTTGGCTCCCGCTCCAAGCCCCACGGCTATCGCACCATTGATGGCTCCATTGATGTGGTGGACTCCGCGCTGTTCCCAGAGCAACAGCAAACAGCCCATGATCAAGGTCACTGACGGGGTTTTAGGCATTCCATGGGGTTCCGGACACGATGCGGGGGATTTCCGGCCTGCCGGAAGCCCCGGGCAGCCACGCGCGATGGGCTGTGACGCCGACGTTCCGGCGCTCGGCCGGCACGCCCGCGGCATCTGAATCGAGATATTGCGCGTTTGGCCTTACCATGGGCCCATGACTTCTGTGCCCGATCGCTCCCGGGTGCGCCTGCCCGGCATCAGCTCCCGCGCCTACGAACACCCGGCCGATCGCTCCGCCCTGGTGGCGCTGCGCAAGCTGTCCGGGTTCGACACCCTGTTCCGCCGGCTGGCGGGGCTGTTCAACGACCGCAGCCTGCGGCTGATGTTCCTCGCCAGCTCGGTGCGCGCCTCCGACCAGCAGTTCCCTCATCTGTACCAGTCGATGCTCGACGGCTGCTACATCCTGGATCTCCCGGCCGTCCCCGAGCTGTACATCTCGCAGAACCCGATGGTCAACGCCATGACGCTGGGCGCCGACAAGCCGTTCATCGTGATCACGACCGGCATGGTCGACCTGATGGACCCCGAGGAGATCCGGTTCATCATCGGGCACGAGCTCGGGCACGTGCTGTCCGGGCACGCGGTGTACCGGACGATGCTCTATCACCTGCTGAACCTGGTCACCAGGCTGGCATGGCTGCCGATCGTGCTGCCGGCCAAGGGCGTGATCTGGGCGCTGGAGGAGTGGTACCGCAAGTCCGAGCTGTCCTGCGACCGGGCGGGCCTGCTGGCCGGCCAGGACGTGGAAGCCGCCCGGCGCGCGCTGATGAAGACCGCAGGCGGCTCGCGGCTCGCGGAGTTCAACCACGACGCGTTCCACCAGCAGGCACACGAGTACGACGCCGTGCCCGACCTGAGGGAGGGCCTGCTCAAGCTGCTCCAGCTGCAGGGCAGCACGCACCCGTTCGCGGTGATCCGCTTCGCCGAGCTGGACCGGTGGGCCGCCGAAGGCGAGTACCGCGACATCCTGGCCGGGAACTACCCGCGCCGGGAGGACGACTCGGCCGCCTCGGTCGGCGACGAGTTCAAGGCGGCCGCCAAGTCGTACCAGGACTCGTGGAGCCGGTCGGCGGACCCGCTCATCGGCGCGGTTCGCGGGGTGGCCGAGACCGCCGCCGGCGCCGGGCAGCGCCTGTTCGGCGGCCTGGGCCGCCGTGACGACGACGACAGCAGCTAGGGCGCCGGCCGGGCCCGCCCCGCGCTGCCCGCGCCAGTGCCCCGAATTCCACGGCTTGTGGACAGCGCTGTGGATAGCTCGGTGGAAATTCCGCCGGGCGCAGGGGATAACTTCAGGCGTCCTGTGGATGGCCAAAGAATCTTGAGAAGGCTGCGCCAAACCTCTTGTGCCAGGTCAGGCGGACGCTGTAGAAATTCATTCACCACCAAGGACGGGTACCGCTCCCCGGGGGCAACCCCGGAGAACGGCCGGGGAGCCGGGTGACCGGCACTCCGGGCGGGTACCTGGCGCGGTGGCCGGCCAGGCAGCGCAGGGCGGCCGAGCAATCGGCCCGCTGAGCGCCGCAGGGCCGGGCGGGGCCCCTGCATCTCATACATGCGGGGGCCCCGTTCTCGTGCGGGGACGTGTTCCGGCCAGTCCGGGCACACGTTCCGGCCGGGCCCGCCCCGCGCGCCCGGCCACGCCATGGCCGAAGCCGCCTTTTCATGATCGTGGTTGGCCGGTGACCATATCCGTCGTCAATCAACCACGATCATGGTCTTGGGGCGCCCATGAGGTTCGCCCGGCCCGCGCGAACGCACACGTAAAAACGGTCACAACCTACTCATTAGCGCATTAGAACCGTCAGCGGTGCCGGGGCCAGGCCGACGGCCGCGGCCTCGGGGACCCGGGCAAGGCGGCTGAGGGGGCACAGCCGGCCGAGCACCGGCGGCAGCTCGCCGGAGTACACAACGCCGAGCCGCTGCGTGGCCCTGGTCAGCGCCACGTACAGGTCGTTCAGGCCGCGCCGCGACCCGGCCAGGATGCCGGCCGGGTCAGCGATCAGGACGGAGTCGAACTCCAGGCCCTTCGCCTGCTCGACGGTCAGCACCACCACCGGCCGCTCGAGGTCCGGCTGCTCACCCACCGCGGCGTCCGGCAGGATGCCGGTGATCGCCTGCCCGAACTCCGCCTGCCGGGCGGCGGGAACGATCACGCCCAGCCTTCCGTCGCCGATCTCCCCGGCGGCACGCTCGGCGGCGTTGGCCAGGCAGCTTGCCAGCTCGGCGGGGTGGGCGGCCAGCCGCCAGGGCTCCATGCCGGTGTCGCGCACCGAGCGCGGCGGCTCCAGCGCCGGGTCGATGGCGGCGAGCACGTCGGCGGCGACCGCCATGATCTCGGCCGGGGTCCGGTAATTGATGGTCAGCCCGGTCAGCCGCCACCGCTCCCCCTGGTACCGCCCGAGGATGCCCTCCCACGACGAGGCCCCGGCCAGGCTGCTGGTCTGCGCGACGTCGCCGACGATGGTCATGGACCGGCTCGGGCACCGCCGCATCAGCATCCGCCAGGCCATCTCCGAGAGTTCCTGCGCCTCGTCGACGATGACGTGACCGAACGCCCACGTCCGGTCGCCCGCGGCCCGCTCGGCGGCGGTCAGGGTCTCATCCTGCTCGTGGCGCATGGCCAGCCGGCTGGCGTCCACCAGGTCGGAGCCCATCAGGATCTCGGGATCGTCGTCCAGGTCCCGGGAGATGATGTCCAGCACGCCGCGCGCATAATCGACCTGGGCCTGGCGCCGCCGCTCGGCTGCGGCCCTCGCCGCGCGGTCGTCCTCGCCGAGCAGCTCGGCAGCCTCGTCGAGCAGCGGGACGTCGGCCGGGGTCCAGTCGCTGCCTGGCTCGCGCAGCAGGGCCGCGCGCTCGGCCTCGGTGAGCTTCGGCGCCGCGGCGGCGAGCAGCTCCGGCGACGACAGCAGCTCGCCGACCAGAAGCTGCGGCGTGAGCACCGGCCACAGCCGCTCGATGAGCGCCCGCACCGCGGGATCGCCGCGCACCTCACGGGAGAGGTCGTCCACGTCGGCCTTGCTGAGCAGGTTCTCCTCGCCCAGGACGTTCGCCCCGATCCTCGCGGCAAGCTGCCTGGTGAGTGCGTCGGCCAGCTCGCCGGCGAACACCTGCCGCGCCTGGTTGTGCGGGCGGCGCGAGCGCCGGGCGCGCTCCCTTGCCCTGGTGCAGGCGGCCGGGGTCAGGCGCAGCGTCTCGCGGTCGATCGTGACCTCAACCGGCCTGTCCGGCACCTGCTGCCGGTCCCGGACCGCCGCGGCGATCACGTTCGCCATGACCAGCCTGCCCTTGATCGCGGCCGCCTCCGCCGGCTCGGCGCCGCGGGCGCTGATGCCCGGGTACAGGCCGGCCACGGTGGACAGCAGCACGCTGGTCTCGCCGAGGGACGGCAGCACCTGGCCGATGTAGCGCAGGAACGTCGCGTTCGGGCCCACGACGAGCACGCCGCGCTTCAGCAGCTGCCGCCGGTAGGTGTACAGCAGGAACGCGGCCCGGTGCAGGGCAACGGCGGTCTTGCCGGTGCCCGGGCCGCCCTGCACCACGAGCACCCCGGGAAGCTCGGAGCGGATGATCCAGTCCTGCTCCGCCTGGATCGTCTCAACGATGTCGCGCATCCGGCCGGTCCTGCTGGCGCTGAGCGCGGCCAGCAGCGACGACTCCCCGGTCAGCCCCTCGTGCTTCGACGGGTCCGCGGCCGCCAGGTCGAGGATCTCGTCGTCCACGCTGACCACGGTGCGGCCCCTGGTCTTGATGTGACGGCGGCGCCGGACGCCGCCCGGCGAGGCCGCGGTGGCCAGGTAGAACGGGCGGGCGGCCTCGGCGCGCCAGTCCATGAGCAACTGCTCGTAGTCACCAGAATCGTCATGAATGCCGATGCGGCCGATATACCGGGGCTTGCCGTGATGGAAATCCAGCCTGCCGAAGCACAGCCCGTTCTCGGCGGCGTCGAACTGGGAAATCTGCTGGATATACATCGAGCTGAACGCCTCGCGCTCGGTCCGGGCCTGGTGCGTCCCGCCCGTCTGGCGCAGCACCTCTGCCAGGCGCCCCGAGGCGCGGCTCCTCACGTCGTCGAGCCGCCCGTAGAGCATTGAGACGTACTCCTGCTCGCCCCCGATTTCATCGGTTGACAATCATGCACCCTTTCCGGTAATGTTTCCGCGTTGCGGGGGTTGACCTAAATGAGATAAAGAAGGCGTGCTACAAATGCTAGCGCGCTTTTTTTGATGCTCGCCCGCGGCCCGGGCTGCGCTACCTGGACAGCCTCGGGTCGCTCCCCCGCCGCCCCAGCCCGGCCTCGGCCGGCACGTTCGGATCCCAGTCGAACACGACCGCGTTGTCCTCCTCGCCGATCAGCACCTCGGCGCCCGGCAGCGCACCCGCCTCGGCCAGCGCGTCCTCGATCCCCAGCCGCGCCAGGCGGTCGGCGAGGTAGCCCACGGCCTCGTCGTTGCTGAAGTCGGTCTGCTGGATCCACCGCCGGGGCTTCTCGCCGCGGATGAGGAACCTGTTCTCCCCCGACCTGACCACCTCGAAATCCGGCCCGGCCACCGGCTCCGGCCTGATGACCAGGCGTGTCGGCTGCGGCGGCGGCAGCGCCCGCCGCGCCTCGGCGATCACCGCGGCCATCGTGAACGCGAGCTCGCGCAGGCCCTCGTGTGTGGCGGCGGAAACCTGGCAGACGGTGCAGCCGCGCCCCGCCAGCTCCGCGGCAGCCTCGGCGGCCCGCTCACGCGCCGCCGGCACGTCGATTTTGTTGAACGCGACGATCCGCGGCCGGTCCCCAAGGCCGGCGCCGGTCGCCGCCTCGTAGGCCGCGAGCTCTTCCTCGATCACGTCCAGGTCGGCCAGCGGGCTGCGGCCAGGCTCCTCGGTGGCGCAGTCCAGCACGTGCACCAGCACCATGCAGCGCTCGATGTGCCTGAGGAAGTCGAGCCCGAGGCCCTTGCCCTCGCTTGCCCCCGGGATCAGCCCGGGCACGTCGGCGACCACGAACTGCGTGTCACCCGCCTCGACCACGCCGAGATGGGGTGTCAGCGTGGTGAACGGGTAGTCCGCGACCGTGGGCCGGGCCGCGGACATCGCCGCGATCAGCGACGACTTGCCGGCGTTCGGGAACCCCACCAGGCCCGCGTCCGCGACCGTCTTCAGCTCGAGCACGAGGCGCCGCTCGGCACCGGGCTCTCCCCGCAGCGCGAAGCCTGGCGCCTTCCGCCTGGCCGAGGCCAGTGCGGCGTTCCCCAGGCCGCCGCGGCCGCCCCGGGCGGCCACGAACCTGGTCCCCGCTCCCACCAGGTCGGCGAGGACCTCGCCGTCGCTGGTCTTCACCACGGTCCCGTCCGGCACGCGCAGCACCAGGTCGGCACCGTCGGCGCCGGTGCGGTTGGAGCCCGCGCCCGGCTTGCCGTTGCCCGCCCGGCGCAGCGGCCGCCGGTGGAATTCGAGCAGGGTGGAGGCGCCAGGGTCGACTTCGATGATCACGTCGCCGCCCCGCCCGCCGTTGCCGCCGTCCGGGCCGCCGAGCGGCTTGAACTTCTCCCGGTGGATCGAGGCGCAGCCGTGCCCGCCGTCGCCCGCGTGCACGCGAACCTCCGCCTGGTCAGCGAATTCAGCCACTCCTGCGCCCCGTCCTGGCAGCGCCCCCGCTTGGCCCAGGCCTAGCTGGCCCCGGCCGGGGCGCCGGTCTCCGCGTCCACCGGGATCACGCTCACGGCCCGGCGGCCGCGCCGGGTACCGAACTCCACCTTCCCGCTCACCAGGGCAAACAGGGTGTCGTCGCCGCCACGGCCGACGCCTGTCCCGGGGTGGAAATGGGTTCCGTGCTGGCGGACAATAATCTCGCCGGCGCCCACGATCTGGCCGCCGAAACGCTTCACCCCGAGTCGCTGGGCGTTGGAGTCGCGCCCGTTCCGGCTGGATGACGCGCCCTTCTTGTGTGCCATCTCAGTCCTTCTTCCCTGAGGTGCCGCGGGCCCGCGAACCGGCGCTTGCCGCCGGCTCGCCGCTGGCCTTGGCGGAACTGGCCTTCGCGGTGCTGGCCCGGGTGCCGCCGGCCTTGGCCGCGGCGATGCCGGTGATCTTCACCTGCGTGTACTTCTGGCGGTGGCCCATGCGGCGGCGGTACCCGGTCTTGTTCTTGAAGTGGATCATGCTGATCTTGGGCCCGCTGGCCGCGCCCAGGATCTCCGCGGTGACCTGGTAGCCGCCGACCTCCGCCGGGTCGCTGATCACCTTGCCGTCGTCAACCACGAGCACGGCGGGCAACGTCACGCTGGAGCCGACCTCGCCGGCGAGCCTGTCAACGGTCAGGACATCGTCGACCGATGCCCTCTCCTGCCTGCCACCGCAGCGCACGATCGCGTACACCGAGAACTCTCTCTCCCTTGTGCGGGCCCGCCGCGAGATCCGCGGCCTCGTCCGGCACTGAGCGAACTGGCCCGCCTGCGTAGCGCACGGCCCAACATCCGGGCGTGCTGCCGCCGGCTTGTCCGACGCGCCGACGACAAACAATATCAGACGCCGGAGCCCTAACCTGCTGCCGTCTGGGCCTGCTGCTCCCCTTCTTGGCCGCCGGTGCCGTCCTGCTGCGCGCCGTTCTGCCACGCGCCGCCCTGGGCGGGTTCGTCCTGCACGCCGGCCGGCTGGTCTGGCTCGCCGCCGGTGACCGCGCCCTGCGCCGTCTCCTCCCGCACGCCGGCCGGCTGGTCTGGCTCGCCGCCGGTGACCGGGGCGGCAAGCGGGTCTGGGTCCGCCCCGCCGTCCTGACCATCCTGACCATCCTGAGCGCTGACCGCGGCCAGCCGGCCTTCCGCGCCACCCGGCTCGCCGCCGCCCTGGCCGCCGTCCGTGGCCGCCCGGGCGGCGGGGGCCTGGTCATCGCTCACGCCTCCGGCATCGCTGGCGCCGGC
>JASHPR010000511.1 GCA_030038015.1 Streptosporangiaceae bacterium | reverse complement strand
GGCCCATGAGGAGGCGGGCAGGCTGGCCACGGCCCATGATCAGGCGCGCTCACGCGCCGAGCGGGCCCAGCACGAGTACGGCGAGCTCCAGGACATCGTGTCAGGCCGCGAGCAGGGCAGGGCCGACCTGGCCGCCGCGCACGACCGCGCGGCCGCAGCGGTCGCGCGGGCCGCCGAGCGGGTAACGGGGCTGCGGGCCGCCGAGCACGAGGCCAGCGATGCCAGGGCAGCGCTGCGGGCACGCACCGAGACGCTGCAGGAGGCGGTCAGGCGCGGCGCCGACGCCTCGGGGGCGCTGCTTGCCGAGCCCGGCAGGTTCAGCGGGGTGCTCGGCTCCGTGGCCGACCTGCTCACCGTGCAGGATGGCGCAGCCGACGCGATCGCCGCGGCGCTCGGCGCCGCCGCCACGGCTGTGGCCGTCACCGACCTCGACGCGGCCGCGGCCATCCTGTCCACGCTCAGGAGCGAGGACGCCGGGCAGGCCACCCTGCTCATCGCGGACGGCAGGCGGCAGCCCGGGGGCACGATGACCGCTCCCGGCCAGGCCGCCTGGGCCGCCGGCAGCGCGCCGCCGCCTCCCGTTCCCTATGCCGTCGACCTGGTCGCGGCCCCGGCCGGGCTGGCGGGCGCGGTCGAGCAGCTGCTGGCGGGGATTCTCGTCGCACCCGACCTCAACCATGGCCTGGAGCTGGTGCGGGAGGATCCCGCACGGCGCGTGGTGACCAGGGACGGCGACCTGATCGGGTCGCACTGGGCGCGCGGGGGGTCGGCGGCGGCGCCGAGCCTGCTCGGCTTGCGCGCGGCCGCTCAGGAGGCGGCCGGCCGGCTTGCCGAGGCCGAGCAGCGCTGCCAGCGGGCCGAGCGGGAGCTGGCCGACGCCGCCGAAGACGAGGATTCGGCCCGGCAGGCGCTGGCCGCGGCGCTGGCCGCGGTCCAGGAGGCCGACGCGGCAGCGGCCGAAACCTCCGGCAAGCTGGGCACGCTGGCCGGCGCCGCGCGAGCGGCCCAGGACGAATCCGGGCGGCTGTCCGCGGCGATCGCGGCGGCCGAGCGAGCGCGGGAGAAAGACCTCGCGCAGCTTGCCGAGCTGCAGGGGAAGCTGGCGGTCGAGGAGGCTGCAGGACCGGCAGGCGGGGGCGGCGAGGAGGCGACCCCGCAGGATGCGGCGGGGGACAAGAACGCGCTGGCCGAAAGCGCCATGGCGGCGAGGAACGCCGAGATGGAGGCCAGGCTCGAGGTCAGGACCCTGGAAGAGCGGCTGCGCGCCGTCGCCGGCCGTGGCGACGCGCTCGCGTCGGCGGCTGCGGCAGAGCGCCAGGCCATCCAGCGGGCCAAGGCCAGAAGCCTGCGCCGGGCCCAGGAGGCCGCGGTGGCCGACGCCGTCGCCGCGGGCTCCACGACCGCGCTGGCCGCCATCGAGCGGTCCCGGGCGCTGGCGGACGCCGAGCGGCAGGCCGCGGAGCAGGCCAGCCGCGAGCGCGACCACCAGCTGAAAGCCGTCCGGGCCCGGATCCGCGAGCTGGCCGCGGAGCTCGACGCCGCCGTGGGCACCGCGCACGGTGCCGAGATGGAGCGGGCCGCCCGCCGGATGAAGCTGGAGCAGGTCGCCGCGCGGGCAGCCGAGGAATTCGGGGTCGACCCCGACTCGCTGGTCGCGGAGTACGGCCCGGGTATCGAGATCCCCGCCGCGGACGAGGGCCAGCTGCCGGTGCCGTACGACAGGGCCGCGCAGGAGCGCCGGGCGCAGAGCGCGCAGCGCCTGCTGGACCAGCTCGGCAAGGTGAACCCGCTGGCCCTGGAGGAGTTCTCCGCCCTCGAGGAACGGCACGCGTTCCTCTCGGCCCAGCTCGAGGACCTGAAGAAGACCAGGCGTGACCTGCTGACCGTGATCAAGGAAGTCGATGACCGGGTGCAGCAGGTGTTCGCTTCGGCGTATGAGGACACGGCCAGGGAGTTCCAGGGCATCATCGGCAGGCTGTTCCCTGGCGGCGACGGCAGGCTGATCCTCACCGAGCCCGATGACCTGCTCGTCACCGGCATCGAGATCGAGGCCAGGCCGCCCGGCAAGAAGGTCAAGCGGCTGTCGCTGCTGTCCGGCGGGGAGCGCGCGCTGACGGCGATCGCCTTCCTGCTGGCCATCTTCAGGGCGCGGCCGTCGCCGTTCTATGTCCTTGACGAGGTCGAGGCGGCGCTGGACGACGCCAACCTGCAGCGGCTGCTGGAGATCTTCGCTGAGCTCAGGGACAGCTCGCAGCTGATCATCGTCACCCATCAGCGGCGGACCATGGAGGTCGCCGACACGCTGTACGGGATCAGCATGCGGGGCGACGGCGTCTCCACGGTGGTCAGCCAGCGCCTGCGGGAGCCGGAGAGTGCCTGAGCGGGCCGCAGATGCGGCCTGAGCGGCCTGCGGGCTGGCTGACGGTAGCTGTCGGGGTGTCTGGGAGACTGAGGCGGTTATGGAAGATCTGATCATCGCCATCGTGGCCGCCGTTGTCGTGGTGGGCGGCGGCGGCGCCACGCTCCTGGTGCGCTCCCGCCGGAAGGCGCCGCCTCCGCCCGGTCATGCCCCGCGCCGGGGCCGGGCCGCAGGCACGGCGACCGCGGCCAGGCCGGGCGGCGCGACGGAGACCGCCGAGCCCGGCGCGGCCGGCCCGGGCACGCTGCTGCCGCCGGAACCCGAGATCGAGGCCCCTCCCGCCCCGCCCGTCCCGGCCGTCGAGAAGCCGCCGCCGTCGGCCGGGCGTCTCGTGCGGCTGCGCAGCAGGCTGGCGCGGTCCCAGTCGGCGCTCGGCGGCGTCCTGCTGGGCCTGCTCTCGTCCGACCGGCTGGACGAGCAGACGTGGGAGGAGATCGAGGACACGCTGATCACGGCCGACATGGGGGTCGCCCCCGCCCGGCAGATCGTCGACGACCTGCGCACCGAGGTGAAGGTCGCGGGGACCAGGGACACGCAGTCGGTCAGGTTGCTGCTGCGGGCCGAGCTGCTGGCCCAGGTCGGCCCGGACATGGACCGGTCGCTGCACACCGGCAGGCACGGTGACAGGCCCGCGGTCGTGCTCGTCGTCGGCGTCAACGGCACGGGCAAGACGACGACGGTGGCGAAGCTGGCCCGGGCGCTGATCGGCGACGGGCAGAGCGTCCTCCTCGGGGCGGCCGATACCTTCCGCGCCGCGGCCGCCGACCAGCTGCAGACCTGGGGGAACCGGGTGGGCGCCGCGGTGGTCAGGTCCGACCGCGAGGGCGCCGACCCGGCGAGCGTGGCGTTCGACGCGGTCAACCAGGGCATCGAGCGCGGCGTTGACGTGGTCATCGTCGACACGGCGGGGCGGCTGCACACCAAGGCCGGCCTGATGGACGAGCTGGGCAAGATCAAGCGGGTGATCTCCAGGCACGCCACGGTCGACGAGGTGCTCCTCGTGCTCGACGCCACGACGGGCCAGAACGGCCTGCGCCAGGCCCGCGTGTTCGCCGAGGTTGTCGATGTCACCGGGGTCGCCCTCACCAAGCTGGACGGCACGGCCAAGGGCGGGATCGTGGTCGCCGTGCAGCGCGAGCTTGGCGTGCCGGTCAAGCTCGTCGGCCTCGGCGAGGGCCCCGACGACCTGGCGCCGTTCGAGCCCGGGGTGTTCGTCGACGCCATCATCGGCGGCTGACGCACCCCGCCGCTGCAGCAGCGGGCTGGCAGCGACATGGCCCTGCCGCAGGAGCGGGCGGGGCGGACGGCCAAAAGCGCAATCGTGGGGTCACTTTCCGGTTACAGGCGTCAGTCCGGCGCTCGGCCGATATATCCTGCAACAAGCTGGATGCAATTTGCGTTAAGCTCATCCCTTCTGGGGGGGAACGATCCGTTGGATGCTGCGCGCCTGAAGGAGAGCTTCGCCAGGGTCGCCATGCACGGCGACGAGGTGGCCCTGTACTTCTACTCCGATCTCTTCCTCAGGCACCCGGAGATCAGGGACCTGTTCCCGGTCTCCATGGCCGAGCAGCGCCGTCACCTGCTCCAGGCCCTCGCAGCGATCGTCTCCGACGTTGCGGAGACCGGCAGGCTCACCGCGTTCCTCCAGGCGTTAGGCCGGGACCACCGGAAGTTCGGGACGCTCGCCGCGCACTACGAGCCCGTCGGCACCAGCCTGCTCGCCACCCTGGCCCACTTCAGCGGGCCGGACTGGACACCGGAGCTCGCGGCCGACTGGCAGGCCGCGTATGGTCTCGTCGCCAAGGTCATGACCGAGGCGGCGGCGGCGGACGAGAGGGTGAACCCCCCCTTCTGGGAGGCGACCGTCCTGTCGCATGAGATCCGGACGTTCGATACCGCCGTCTTCCGCGTCGTCACCCTCGACCCGCTCAGCTACCTGCCCGGCCAGTCGGTCGCGATCGAGTCCGGCCTGCGGCCGAGGGTCTGGCGCTTCTATTCGATCGCCAACCCGCCGCGCGAGGACGCGACGCTGGAGTTCCACGTCCGCATGGTCGACGGCGGCGCGCTCAGCCTGGCGCTGGTGCAGGGCCTCAGCCCGGGCTCGCGGCTGC
Source organism: Streptosporangiaceae bacterium (assembly GCA_030038015.1). GTDB lineage: Bacteria > Actinomycetota > Actinomycetes > Streptosporangiales > Streptosporangiaceae > JASHPR01. Next base: position 2,803 of record JASHPR010000511.1, on the reverse strand, counting down.
GGCTGGGCCCGGCGGTCGGCTCGCTCACGCTCGGCGCCAGCTCCGCCGGGCCCGGCGGCTCCCCCAGGAAGGTGCTGATGGTGGCGGGGAGCACCGGCCTTGCCCCGCTGAAGGCGATAGCCGGGCAGCTGGCCGGGCTTGCTCATCCGCCCGAGACCCACCTGTTCGTCGGCGCGCGGCGGGCCGAGGGCCTGTACGACCTGGATGACCTGAAGAAGCTCGGCGCGGAATGGCCCTGGCTGACGATCACGCCCTGCGTGTCCGGCGACCAGGGCTACGCCGCCCAGCGCGGGGACCTGCCCGACGTGGTGGCGCGCTCGGGCTCCTGGGCCGGTCACGACGTCTACCTCGCCGGCCCGACGTCCATGGTGGAAGCCATGACCGCCCGCCTCTCCTCGCTGGGTGTCCCCGCAAGCCAGGTTCACGTCGAAGATTTCGGTTGGAGCGAGCCATGCCCGTGATCTCACGAACCGACAACAGGCTGACCCCGGACGCGGTCCAGGCGGTCACCTTCCCCGCAGCGCGGCTCGGCCGGCGCGGGCTGGACGAGGAGCACGTCCGGGCGTTCTGCGGCCAGGTCGAGAGGGAGCTGGTCAGGCTGTTCAACGAGCGGACCGCGCTGGCCGACGAGGTGCAGCGGCTGCGGCGGCGGGTCCTGGGGCTCAGCGGCGACGATGCCGGGCACGGGTACCGGCAGGACGACGCGCACGTCCAGGCGGTGCGGATCCTGTCCAAGGCGCAGCAGACGGCCGACCGTTACGTGGCCGACGCCCAGGAGTACAGCAGGCAGCTCGCGCAGGACGCCCGGCGCCGCAGGGACGAGATCCTGACCGAGGCCAAGACGCACGCCGCGATGATGCTCGAGGAGGCGCACGCCGAGGCCAGCCGCGCGGCTGAGGTCGCCCTCGCGGCCCCCGTGGCCCAGCCGGACACCGACCGCAGGGAGCTGGAGGCCGAGCTGGCGTACCTGCGCACGTTCAGCGATGTCTACCGCACGCACCTGCACGCGTATCTCAACGCGCTGCTCCGGAACGTCGAGGAGTGGGAGCGCGCCGAGAAGACCGCGCTGGCCGCCGCCCGCTCCAGCCTGCCCCGGCTCCCGCGCTACCCCCACGCCTTGGCAGATCCCCAGGCCGCGCCACATCCCCACGCCTCGCCAGATCCCGGGGCCGCGGCGCAGGACCCGGCCGCGGCGCAGACCCAGCCCGCGCTGTACCCGGAGCCCGCGCCGCCGGCCGAATAGCACGATGCCCCTCCTGCGGCCGGCCAGCACCGTCCCCGGCTGCTGCCGCAGACCGGATAGCCTGGAATGCGGGCCCGCCCGGACCGGGCCCGCGCGCCCGGGCCTGCCCATGCCAGGAGCGGGTGCGCGGGTGCCCGGCGCGCGCCCGATCAGCCAGGCGATGCGCGAGGACGGCAGCCACACGTGTTCGAGACACTTTCCGATCGACTGACCCAGGTTTTCACCTCGCTGCGCGGGCGTGGACGGCTGTCCGCCGCGGACATCGACGCCACCCTCCGCGAGATCAGGATCGCGCTTCTGGAAGCCGACGTCGCCCTCCCGGTGGTGCGGCAGTTCATCGGCCGGGTCCGGGAGCGGGCGTCCGGCGAGGAAGTCTCCCAGGCCCTGAACCCCGCGCAGCAGGTCATCAAGATCGTCAACGAGGAGCTCATCGAGATCCTCGGCGGCGAGGCCAGGCGGCTGCGGTTCGCCAAGGTGCCGCCGACGGTGATCATGCTGGCCGGCCTCCAGGGATCCGGCAAGACCACGCTCGCGGCCAAGCTCGCCCTGTGGCTGCGCCAGCAGGGGAACACCCCGATGCTGGTCGCCGCCGACCTGCAGCGGCCCAACGCGGTCCAGCAGCTGCAGGTCCTCGGCGAGCGCGCCGGCGTGCCGGTCTTCGCCCCGTTCCCCGGCAACGGCGTCGGCGACCCCGTGCAGGTGGCCCGCTCGTCGGTCGACGAGGCCAAGCACCGGATGCAGAACATCATCATCATCGACACCGCGGGCCGGCTCGGCATCGACGCGGAGATGATGCAGCAGGCGGTGGCGATCAGGGATGCCGTCGACCCGGACGAGATCCTGTTCGTCGTCGACGCCATGATCGGCCAGGACGCGGTGACGACCGCTCAGGCGTTCCTCGACGGCGTCGGCTACGACGGCGTCATCCTGACCAAGCTCGACGGCGACGCTCGGGGCGGCGCGGCGCTTTCCATCGCCCAGATCACCGGCCGCCCGGTCATGTTCGCCTCCGCCGGGGAGAAGCTCGAGGACTTCGATCTCTTCCACCCCGACCGGATGGCCTCGCGGATCCTCGACCTGGGTGACATCCTCACGCTGATCGAGCAGGCCGAGCGGACGTTCGACCAGGAGCAGGCCGCCTCGATGGCCGAGAAGCTCGCATCGGGTGAGGGGTTCACGCTCGAGGACTTCGTCGAGCAGCTCGCCATGGTGCGCAAGCTCGGCCCGATCGGCAACCTGCTGGGCATGCTGCCGGGCGCCGCCCAGAACCGGGAGCTGCTCAGCCAGATCAGCGACAAGGACCTGGACCGGGCGGAGGCGATCGTGAACTCCATGACGCCGGCCGAGCGCCGCAACCCGAAGATCATAAACGGCTCGCGCCGGGCGCGGATCGCCGCAGGCTCCGGGGTCACGGTCAGCGAGGTGAGCTCGCTGATCACCCGGTTCCTCGAGGGCCAGAAGATGATGCGCCAGATGATAGGCAGCATGCCGGGCATGCGCCGCGGCGCCCCGAGGGCGGCCCGCAAGGCGAAGAAGAAGCCCAAGGGCGGGCGGCCGGGC
>JASHPR010000510.1 GCA_030038015.1 Streptosporangiaceae bacterium | reverse complement strand
GCGGCGGGCACCGCCGGGTGCGGCGCGCGCAGCAACGAGGCGGCGAGGTCCGCCGCGTCGCGGCAGTCGGCGCCGAGCGTCTCGTTCAGGATTTCCCTGGTCTTTCCCTGGCTGGCCTGGGCGCACAGCGCCAGGAGCAGCCACGCCCCCAGCGGCGAGGCGACGTGGTGGCGCGGGCCGGCGAGCGCGTGCAGCCGGCTTGCGTACCGGGCCAGCGCCCCGGTGACGTCCGTTGCGGTCAGTGCCACGCTCCCACTGTGCCAGCACGCGGGCCCCGGGGCGTGCCCGCCGCCGTTTCGTGTCCGGCCGGGCCGGCCTGGCGGCGCTGCCCCTGGCGCGCGCGGCGGGGTTACGGCGCGGTCGCGGGCTCGGGCTCGGTCACGCCTTCGGGCTCGCGGAGCGGGAAGTGGCACGCGGCCCGGTGCCCGTTGGGGCCGAACGAGCGCAGCGGCGGTTCCTCGGCGGCGCAGATGTCCTGGGCGCGGGGGCAGCGGGTGCGGAACCTGCAGCCGGACGGCGGGCTGAGCGCGGACGGCAGTTCGCCGGCGACGCCCTTGTCCTCCCTGGCCTGCGCGGCGACCGGGTCGGCGACGGGGACGGTGTCGATCAGGCCCTTGGTGTAGGGGTGCACGGGCCGGTAGTACACGTCGTCGGCCGGGCCAACCTCGACCAGCTTGCCGAGGTACATCACGCCGATGGACTCGGACACGTACCGCACCACCGACAGGTCGTGCGAGATGAACAGGTACGTCAGGCCGAGGTCGCGCTGCAGGTCCAGCATCAGGTTGAGGATCTGGGCCTGGATCGAGACGTCCAGCGCGGACACCGGCTCGTCGGCCACCACGAGCTTGGGGCGGAGGATCAGCGCGCGGGCCAGGCCGAGGCGCTGCCGCTGGCCGCCGGAGAACTCGTGCGGGTAGCGGTCGACCGCGGCCCCGGGCAGCCCGACCTCGTCCAGGATCGCGGCGATCTTGTTCCGCTGCTCCTGGCGGGAACCGATCCGCTGGATGGCCAGCGGCTCGCGCAGGATCGGGCCTACCCGCATGCGCGGGTCCATGGAGGCGTACGAGTCCTGGAACATGAGCTGGACCTTGGGGCTGCGGCGGCGCCGCTCGCGCTTGCTGAGCTTGGTCAGGTCCTCGCCGTCCAGCATGATCGACCCGCCGGTCGCCTTCTCCAGCCCGGCGATCAGCCGGCCGACCGTGGTCTTGCCGCACCCGGACTCGCCGACCAGGCCGAAGGTCTGGCCTGGCCGGATCGCGAAGCTGACCCCGGCGACGGCGCTGACCTCGCCGACCTTGCGCTGCAGCACCGCGCCGGCGGTGACGGCGAAGTTCTTCACCAGGCCGTCGGTGCGCAGCAGCGGCTGCTGCCCGTCGCCCCCGGCGGCCGCCCGCTCGAGCCGCCGGCCCGGGGCCTCCTTGACCTGCAGGGCGGCGGTGTCGCCGGCTTCGCCGGCCTTGCCGACCGGGAAGAAGCACCGGAACAGGTGGTCCCAGCTGTCGCCCTCGAGGGCCGGCTCGCGCTCCCGGCACGAGTCCTGCACGTACCGGCACCGGGCCGCGAACCGGCACCCGGCCGGCGGGCTGGTGAGGTCCGGCGGCATGCCGGGGATGCTGTACAGCCGCTCGATCCCGTCGGCGGCCTTCTCCGGCAGCGCGCCGAACAGCGCCTCGGTATAGGGGTGGCGCGGGTTGGCGAACAGCCGCAGGGTCGAGGTGGTCTCCACGACCTTGCCCGCGTACATCACCGCGGCGCGATCCGCGCGCCCGGCGATCACGCCCAGGTCGTGGGTGACCAGGATCACCGCCATGCCCAGCCGCCGCCGCAGGTCGTCGATGAGCTCCAGGATCTGCTTCTGGATCGTGACGTCCAGCGCGGTGGTCGGCTCGTCGGCGATCAGCAGCTTCGGCTCGCAGGCCAGCGCCATCGCGATCATCACACGCTGCCGCATCCCGCCGGACAGCTGGTGCGGGTAGTTGCCGACCCGCTCGGCCGGGCGCGGCATCCCGACCAGGCCGAGCACCTCGATCGCCCGGGCCCGGGCGGTCCTGGCGTCCGCGCCGCGGTGCAGCAGCACGGTCTCGGCGATCTGGTCGCCGATCGTCATCGTGGGGTTCAGCGAGGTCATCGGGTCCTGGAAGATCATCCCGATCTCGTTGCCCCGCACGTGTTGCATCCCGTTCTCGTCGAGCGAGGAGATCTCCTGCCCGGCCAGGGTGACGCTGCCGCCGGTGATGTGGCCCCCCGGGGGCAGCAGCTGCATGACCGACAGCGCGGTCATGGTCTTGCCGCACCCAGACTCGCCCACGATGCCCAGGCACTCGCCCGCTTCCACGTTCAGGCTGACGCCGTCCAGCGCGTGCACGGTCGCGCTGCGCAACCGGATCTCGGTGTGCAGGTCCGCTATCTCAAGCAGCGATGCCATGTGTCCTCGCCAAGTGGTAGTTCATCCCCGTCCGGTCGCTCTCTGTTACGGCGCTTACCGGCGCTGCAGCCGGACCTCGACCGCGTCGCGCAGGCCCTCGCCGATGAAGATGGCCGCGGCGATCACGATCACGATGCAGAACCCGGCCGGGACGATCAGCCACCAGTACCCGTCGTACACGTACTGGACGCCGTCCGACAGCATGCCGCCCCAGTCCTGCTGCGGCGGGCGGATGCCGAGGCCCAGGTAGCTCAGCGCAACGATCAGCGCGATCGCGTCGGCGACCTGGAACGTCGCGTTCACCATGATCGTGCCGACCGCGTTCGGCGCGATGTGCCGCAGCACCGCACGCGTGTTGCCCCCGCCCATGACCTTCATCGCCTGCACGTAGTCGCGGGTGCGCAGGGACAGCGCCTCGCCGCGCACCAGCCGGGAGGTGGTCAGCCACGAGGTCAGCGCGATCACCAGGATCAGCACCGGCTTGCTCGGGGTCACCATCGAGACCACGACCAGGGCCAGGAACAGCGTGGGGATGGACAGCATGGCGTCCACGATGCGCATCATGAACGCGTCGACGAACCCGCCGATGTACCCGGCGATCGCGCCCCACAGCACGCCCACCACCGTGGCCAGGAAGGCGGCGGCGATCCCCACCTCCAGCGAGATCTGCCCCGCCACCATCAGCCGGCCGAGCACGTCGAACCCGTTGGCGTCGGTTCCCAGCAGGTGCGCACCCGAGGGCGGCAGTTCCTCCAGGGCGAAGTTCACGGTGAGCTGGTTCGTGACGTAGATGTGCGGCCCGACGAAGCAGAACAGCAGCATGAACACGAAGATGCCCACGCCGGTCACGGCGAGCTTGTTCTCCATGAACACTTCGAGCCCGCGCCGGAAGGTGGACCGCGGCTTGCCCGCGGGCAGCATCCCTGAGGCGATCGCCGTCGCCATGTCCGTCGTCGCCACCGGCGCGGCAAGCCCGACGGCCCCGGTCTCGTCCGAGGAGACGGGCTCTGGCGGAAGGCTGCCGAGGCTCATTGGCTCACGTACCTAACCCGCGGGTCGAGCACCGCATACGCGATATCGGCGAGGAGCGACCCCACGACCGTCGCCACCGCCACCACGACGGTGATTCCCAGCAGCACCGGGTAGTCCTGGTTCAGCGCGGACTGGAAGAACAGGTAGCCCATGCCCGGGTAGTTGAACACCGACTCGGTGATCAGCGCCCCGGCGAACACCGCGGGCAGCAGCAGGCCGAGCAGCGTCGCGATCGGGATCAGCGAGTTGCGCAGCACGTGCCGGAACAGCACCCGCCGCTCGCTGGCGCCCTTCGCCTTCGCCGTGCGGACGTAGTCCTCGGTGAGGTTGTCCAGCACCGAGGACCGCATGTACCGGCTGAACAGCGCGATCGTGATCAGCGTCAGCGAGACGATCGGCAGCACCAGCGCGTTGAAGTTCGTGAACAGCACCGCGACCCCCTCGCCCTGCGGTCCCTCGGGCGGGAGGATCGGGAACTTGATCGCGAAGACGAGGATCAGCAGGATGCCGAGGAGGAAGGCCGGCATCGCGTAGAAGATCGTCGAGAACCCGTTGAAGAAGTGGTCGACGATCTTGTTCCGCCGCACGGCCTGCAGGATCCCGATCGGGATCGCGACGATCAGCGCCAGGATGATCGAGATGCCGACCAGGAACACGGTCTTGGGCAGGTGGTTGCTGAGCAGCGAGGCCACGCTCTGGTTCAGCTTCCAGGAGTAGCCGAGGTTGCCGTGCAGCAGGTGGTCCAGCCACAGCCAGTACTGGTAGTACCAGGGCTTGTTGAAGCCGTACACCCGGTCGAATTGCGCGATCGCCAGCGGGTTCCGGTAGGCCGTCGGCCCCATGACCGCGACCGCCACGTTCCCCGGGATCATCCGCAGCAGCGCATACGTGATCATCGTCACCAGCAGCAGCACGACGATGGCCTGCAGCAGCCTGCGGACCATGAAGATAACCAACGTGCCCCTTCCCCAGGCGGCCTATGCGGGAGTGCCGGCCGGGAACCCGGCACTCCCGCCAGGCTATGCGGTGACCGCCCAGGATCACCAACGCCTGCTATTTCACGTAATACCAGTCCTCCGGGTTGAGGGTGAGCGTGGTGGACTGCGGATTGACGCCCTGCAGGTTGTCGGCGATCTCGACGATCAGGTACGGGGCGTTCACCTGCCACTCCACCGGCAGCTGGGTCGCCAGGTAGTTCTGCCACGTGTAGAAGAGCGACAGGCTGGGGTTGGTCAGCGTCTGCTCGATCAGCGAGTCGTTGGTCGGGTTGCAGTAGCCGCCGGAGTTGGCGATCGCCCCGCACAGGAACAGCTCCTCGCCAGTGGGCAGGTAATCCGGGGCGAACGACCAGCCGAGGCCCCAGTCCGCCATGTCCCAGTTGCACGGGATCTTGGCCACCACGCAGTTACCTGCCGAGGTCGAGACCACGTCGTTGAACGGCTCGGACGCCAGGTTCAGCTTGATCCCCACCAGCGCCGCGCCGGACTGCAGCTGCAGCGCCAACTGCCCGAGCCACGCGCTCCCGGTCGAGTAGGTGAACGTGAAGGTCAGCGGGGAGCCCCC
>JASHPR010000509.1 GCA_030038015.1 Streptosporangiaceae bacterium | reverse complement strand
CGGGCCTACGCCGCCGCCCGGCACGGCCACCTGAACTGGCCCCCGCTGGCCCTGGTAACCAGCCTCCTCCAGCAGGCCAGCCGCAACGAGAGCTGAAACCCTAAAATGGCACCTCCGACGCGGGCACCACGTCCCAGTCGGGGCGCAGCGGCATGCCCGAACTGCCGGTCTCGCCGAGCCGCACGCCGAGGATCTGGTGCAGCTGGATCTGGTTGCGCTCAAAGCCCAGGCGGGACCCGGCCATGTAGAGCCGCCAGACCCTGGCCGTGCCCTCGCCGACCTCGGCAACCGCCTCGTCCCAGTGCTCGTCCAGGTTCGCGCACCAGCCGGCCAGGGTCTTCGCGTAGTGCCCGCGCAGGTTCTCCTCGTGCCGGACCTCGAAGCCCGTGTCGTGCATCAGGCTGACCAGGAACCCGGGCGCCTCGAGCTCGCCGTCGGGGAAGACGTACCGGTAGATGAACCCGTCCGGCCGCCGGGCGGGCTCCTTGTCGTCGGTCCGGGTGATGCAGTGGTTCAGCAGCCGCCCCTCCGGCTTGAGCTTGCCGTACAGGAACGAGAAATAACCGGGCAGCTGAGCCTTGCCGATGTGCTCGGTCAGCCCGATCGAGCTGACCGCGTCGAACCCGGTCTCTGCCACGTCGCGGTAGTCAAGGTGCCGGACCTCGGCCAGGCCGGAGAGCCCGGCCTCCTCGATCGCTCTCTGGCCCCACAGCGCCTGCTGCTCCGACAGCGTGACGCCGAGCGCCTTGACGCCGTACTCACGGGCCGCGTGCCGCACCATGCCGCCCCAGCCGCACCCCACGTCGAGCAGCCGCATCCCGGGCCGCAGCGCGAGCTTGCGGGCGACCAGGTCGTGCTTGTACGCCTGCGCCTCTTCCAGCGTGGCATCCTCGGCCGGGTAGCAGGCGCAGGTGTAGGCCATCGAGGGGCCGAGCACCCACGCATAGAACGTGTTCGAGACGTCGTAGTGGTGGGAGATCGCCGAGGCGTCCCTGCCCCTGGAGTGCCGCCGGCCGGACAGCGACCGGCGCCGGACGCGGACCTCCTGCGGCGGCGGCGGTACCCGCGGCAGCAGCACCCGCACCCCGCCGAGCTGGCGCAGCAGCGCGATGCGCTCGGCGACGCCCAGGTCCAGGCGCTGCACGCTGGCCATCCGGGACAGCGCGGCGTACATGTCGCCGTCCACGTCGATGTGCCCGGACACGTAGGCCCGGGCCAGGCCCATCGCGCCCGGCGCCTGCGCCAGGTACCTGACGGCGGCCGGCGACTTGATTGTGATCCGCACCGGCGAGCCCTCGGTCCCGGCGCGGCTCCCGTCATAGGCCAGGAACTCCACGGGCGCATCCGGGCCCGCGATCCGCTCGAACACCTCGGCAAGCGCCATAACCGCTCTCCCCGCTTATCCAGCCCATCAAGCTCACGCCGTGCAGGCAGTCCGAACTCAGCCGTTATCACAAGTTACGCATTTCTCGTAGAGGCTGGCCAGCCGGCCGCCGCCGTCGTACTCCCGCTTGAGCTGGAAGTATTCCGGCCCGTTGTACAGGGCCCAGAACTCCTCCTCGGAGTAGAACGAGGTCGAGTACAGCCCCTTGTGGCCGCCGAGGTCGGTCACCCGCCGCTCGATCAGCCGGTTGTAATGGCCGTCGGGAGCGCCCGGCGGGAGCGGGACCGTGCCCCAGAAGCCGAAGTTCACGTACACCCGGCCCGGCTGCAGCGGGTAGAGCGGCCAGGGCCGCTCGCTGCGCAGCCGCAGCGGGCACATCCAGACCGGGCTCATCCCGACCTCGGCGGCGAAGAAGCGCAGGAACTCGGCGCCCCGCTCTACCGGGATCTCCACGTCCTGGATGACGTCCTCGTGCGGCGGCCGGCGCCGCCCGGCGTTCAGCGCGGCGGACAGGCCGTACCTCCGGTCCAGGGCCACCAGCCTGCGGTAGGTGTCCGAGCGGCGGTACCGGCGCGGCCAGGCGCGCCGGATCAGCGGGTGCTGCACGCCGAACGGCCGCGAGCACCAGAACCAGTCGGTGTCCCACCGCCACAGGTAGTCGCGGATGGTGAGGAAGTCCTCCTTCGGGCCGCGGATGGACCGGTAGTAGATGCGGTCCCTGGTGTAGTCGCTGAGCCACGGCGCGACGTCGCTGAATGCCCCGATGCTCAGGTACATCTCGCCGAGGCCGAACGCCGTGCCGTCGGTGAAGTCCGCCCGGTGTCCGCGGTAGCTGCCGTCCCGCGCGATCTCGGCGACCGCGTCCATGCAGGCCTCGGGGGTGTCGAAGCGGAAGTGCCGCAGGTGCACGTACGGCGTGACCGGCTCGAGCTCGATGGTGAGCGAGAGCGCGTAGCCGAGCGTGCCGTAAGAGTTGGGAAAGCCCCGGTAGAGCGCGCGGTGCTCGTTGCCGTCGCTGGCGGTGACCACCCGGCCGTCGCCCGTGAGGATCTCCATCTCGATCACGGACTCGTGCGGCATGCCGCTGCGCAGCGAGGTGGACTCGATGCCCAGGCCAGTGACCGCGCCGCCGAGCGTTATCGTCTTCAGCTGCGGCACGACCAGCGGCATCAGCCCGTGGGCCAGGGTGGCGTCCGCGAGATCCTCGTACGTCGTCATGCCGCCGGCCACTGCGGTGGCCGACGCCGGGTCGACCCGCAGCACGCGCCCGAACCCGGACACGTCGAGGCCGGCCACGGGGCTGCCGCCGGTGAACCGGAACAGGTTCGACGTCCGCTTGGCGAGCCGCACCGGGCTGCCGGGCGGGATCGCCGCGTAGGCGCGCTGCAGCCGCGCGACCGCCGCCCGGTGAGCTGGCGGCAGGTCCGCCCGGGCGGGCCGGCGCGGCACCGTCCCGCGATCGCTCCTGCCCGTGACGTCGGTCACACAGCCTCCCCGAGGTCGCCCGCACCCAGGCCTCACGGCGAGAATGCACGCAGGAGGGCGTTATGGGCAAGATCTATGCCGAGCTGGACGAACGGCTCAGGAAGTTTATCGCCCGCCAGCCGGTGTTCTTCGTGGCCACGGCGCCATGCCTCACCGCCGCCGGCGACGGCGGCCACGTCAACGTCTCGCCCAAGGGCTACCGGGACACGTTCGCCGTGCTGGGCCGCCGGACGGTGGCCTACGTCGACCTGACCGGGAGCGGCGCGGAGACCATCGCGCACCTGCGGCAGAACGGCCGCATAACGATCATGTTCTGCTCGTTCGCGAAGCGCCCGAAGATACTGCGCATCTACGGCCGCGGGCGGGCGGTGCTGCCCGGTGACCCGGACTGGCCGGGGCTCGCCACACGCTTTCCCTTGAACGGGACGGCAGGGGCGAACCGGCGCGACCGCAGGGCGATCATCGTGGTGGAGGCGGACCGGATCGCGGACTCCTGCGGCTACGCCGTGCCGCTCATGGAGCTGACCGGAGAGCGTGACCTGCTGGCCCGGCTCGCCGAGGGCCAGTCACCCGAGGAGCTCGCGGCCTACCGGGCGGAGAAGAACGCGGTCAGCATTGACGGCCTGCCGGCGCTCGGCTGAGCCTGCGTCTGCTTTCCGCGCCCGCGGCTCCCGGATCGCCGCCGGCCCGGGTCAGCGGCTGCGGAGCCTGGCGACCAGCCGGTCCGGGACGATCTCGACGCCGAACGGCCTGGCGGCGCGGAACCCCTCGCCGCCGGTGACGTGCGCGACCTCGGCGTAGGTGCCGCCGTCCGGCTCGAACGCGCGCAGGCCCGGCCGGTCCAGGTCGGGGTCGATCACCCAGTACGACGGGATGCCGAACCGCTCGCAGGCGGCCTTCTTCAGGTTGAGGTCCCGCAGCACCGAGTCCGGCGAGAGGACCTCGGCCACCAGCAGCGGCGTGCCGGTGAGCCGTGCCCGCCATCCCCGGGCGTCCGCGGCACGGGCCACCACGACATCGGGTTCGAGGGCGCTCCGGGCCGAGTAGCGAACGTTGATCGCGGTGCCGAACACCACGAGGTCATCCGGGCACGCGTCCTCCAGCTGCATGCCGAGAACGAACGCGACCGCCGGTGCGGCACGTTCGGGGCGGGGCTCACGATGAGCATCCCGTCAATCAGCTCGTAACGCCGGCCGTCCTCCGGCATCCGCTCGAGGTCGTCGACGGTGAACGGCTCGCCCCGCTTGGGCCAGGCGTCGGCGATGCTCACGGCACTCATGCTCCCTCCCGGGGTTCATTGCTGTCATCCTTTCGCCGGGCGCGGAGGATTCCCTGGCTCATGGCGCCGGCTGCGGTCGCGGGTGTCGCCCCGGAGACCGCCTAGTGTGGGCTGCATGCGGATCGCGCTGATCAACTCCGGGATCGGCCTGCTCGCCGCCGCCGCCGAGCTGCACCGGCTGCGCCCCGACGCGGACCTGGTGCTGGCCATGGACCCGGACGGGATGCCGTGGGGGCCGCGCACGGCGGACGACATCGCCGCGCGGTCGCTCGCCTGCGCCAGGGCGGCGGCGGCGTTCCGGCCTGACGTGCTGGTGTTCGCGTGCAACACCGGGACCGTGCACGCGCTCCCTGCGCTGCGGGCCGAGTTCGAGCCAGCCATCCCGGTCATCGGCACGGTCCCCGCGATCAAGCCGGCTGCGGCTTTCAGCGACTCCGTGGCCATCTGGGCGACGGAGGCCACCACGGCCAGCGCGTATCAGCGCCGGCTCATCGCCGACTTTGCCGGGTCGGCTGAGGTCACCCCGGTCGCCTGCCCTGGGCTGGCGGACGCGATCGACGCCGGGGATGAGGCGGCCACCCGGGCCGCGGTGGCGGACGCGGCGGCGCGCACCCCGGCCGGCTGCGGCGCCGTCGTGCTCGGCTGCACCGAGTACGAGCTCGCGGCCGGGCCGATCGGCGCCGCATTGCCCGGCGCCACCCTGTTCCGCTCGGCCACCGCCGTCGCCGAGCAGGCCTTGCGACGGGCCAGGACCGGCGGAGCCGGCTCCGGCCTGCGGGGAACCCCGCCGGGGACCGGGACGCTGCGGGTGCTGCTCAGCGGCAGGCTGGCGGGCCTGCCCGACGCGGCGCTGCGTTACCCCGAGGGCCGGTTGCTCGCCGGCTTGCCCGCCGGCGGCCGGGCGGCACCTTCGGTCCACGCATAGGTGGCCTCGACCTGCTCCGGAGTCACCGGCAGCCGCGTCACGGACGGGGGAAGTCCCGTGTCCAGCGCCTGAGGACGGCCAGATGCCGGCCCGCAGCAGCCGGGCACCGCGGAGCACGCGGTCAACGGCGCGGAGCGGGGCCGGCCGGCGCCAGCGAGCAGCCGGCCGAGCTGGGCCCGGGGGGCTGGATCGCCTATCCTGGCGGCATTCCGCACATCTGCGGCGCCCTCGAGCCGGGATCCACAGAGGTCATGGCCCTCGAGCACGTGCAGGAAGGGGTCCAGAATGCCGCACCGGTTTCCGGCCCTGGCTGCTGCCCCCGCGCCGGCTGAGGGACGGCTATGGCTGACCGGCGCCCGGCTGTTCGACGGCGTCGGCGGCCCGGTTTGCGACGGCGCCGCGGTCCTGGTCGAGGACGGGGTCATCCGGCGGGTTGGCAGCGCCTCCGAGCCGCGCCCCGAGGGCGCCCGGCAGCTAGACCTGCAGCAGCGCACGCTCATGCCGGGCCTGATCGAGGCTCATACGCACATTCTGCCCGACACCCACACCCCGGCGACCCTGCGCGGCGCCGAGGCCATCCTCCCCGGGACCCCGGCGCATTTTCTGCAGGCCGAGCTGCGCCAGTTCCTGCGCATGGGCGTCACCACGGTGCGCTTCACCGGCGCCCAGGGCGAGTGGCTCCAGGAAGCCCGCCAGGCTATGCGCTACGGCGCATTCCGCGGGCCCCGCCTGCTGACCTGCGGCAAGATCATCTCGGCCACGGCGCCGGGTGGCCGGTTCTACGGCACCATGTACCGCGAGGCCGACGGGCCTGACGACATGCGGCGCGCGGTCAGGGAGCAGATCCGGGCCGGGGCCGACTTCATCAAGATCATGACCACCGGCGCCCGGTCGAACGAGATGGAAGACCCCGAGCCGCTCCAGGTGACCGAGGCCGAACTGGCCGCGGTCGCGGACGAGGCGCACCGGATGGGCTACCGGTTGTCAGCGCACGCCGAGGGGCTGGCCGGCTGCGAGGCCGCGATCACGCACGGAGCGGACACCATCGAGCACGGCATCTTCCTGAACCGCCGACCCGAGCTGCTGGACAGGATGGCCGCCAGCGGCCAGGTGCTGGTCCCGACGCTGTCCGGCTACTACTGGATGGCCGGCCTGGGCGACGCCGTCGACCCCGCAGCGCAGCGCGTGCCGGAGATGCCGCCCGAGCTGGTCGCCCTGGCCGACCTCAACCTGGAACAGGGCGCGGCCTCGATGCGGGCCGCGCGCGACGCAGGCGTCAAGATCGCGCTGGGCAGCGACATGGAGGTCAGCGTCGCGCTGGAGATCCAGCGGATGATCTTCCACGGGCTGACCCCGGCGGAGACCCTGGTGGCGACGACCAGGACCGCGGCGCAGGCGCTGGACCTCGGCGAGCACGTCGGCACCGTCGCCGAGGGAAAGCTGGCCGACCTGCTTATCGTCGAGGGTGACCCGCTGGCGGAGCCTGAGCTGCTGGCCGACCCCCAGCGCATCTGGCTGGTGCTGCAGCTCGGCGTCCCGGTCGCCGGGCGGGCCCTCGAGCAAGACGTTGGCGCGGCCTGAAGGCGCCTCTGCAGCGAGCCGCCCGACTCTGGTGCTCCTACATGCGGCGGTCAGCGTCAGCCGGGTGGCGGCCCGGCGGCCGATCGCCTTACTTCTCGCGATTAACGCCTTTCAGCAATTCTTCCACGGCAATTCTCTTATGCGCTCTAATGTCAACCGCTCATAGCGCAGCATGCAGGCAAGGGCGTCGCTGATCGGCTCCTCGCCCTCGACTACTGCCACCAGCGTCGCGTGGCCGCCGCGCCGGATCCGCCGTTACGGGCGCTGGCGCGGTCGGGGACGGGCCGGTCAGCGTCCGCCCTGGAGTGGGTGATCTGCGCGTCTGCCAGCGCGTTCCGCCAGCCCGCTCGGTGCACCTATCGCCGCTGCGTGAGGGCGCAGGTCTCTGTTGCTCGCCGTAGCTTCTGCCGGGGCTGCTGGTCGTGGCTGAATGGGTCCCCGTGACGTGTCGCGGGTCAGTGTCCGGCAATGAGCGCGCTGGTCAGGTAGGGGGCGACCTGCGCGGCTGCGTTATGGCCGGGGTGCCAGGTGCAGGCGAGGCCGGCGGCTGCGACCTGGCCGGTGCGCAGCAGACGGCGCAGCGCGTCTGCGACCTGGTCCGGGCCCGGGCCGCCGGGCGCGGGATAGCGCAGGCCGGGCAGGGCGGCCGCGTCGATGACGTCCAGGTCCACGTGCACATACAGCGGGCCGGCGGGCAGCTTTGCACTGGCCAGGTCCGTTACGCCGGCCCGGCGGATGCGCGCGCCGGCCAGGTAGGTCGCTTCCGGCGGGTCCAGGTCACGGGCGCCTGCCAGCATGATCTGCTGCTCGGCTACGGGCCGCAGGCCAAGCCGGGTAGCGATCAGCTCAGGCCGGTAGCCGGCCAGCAGCCGTAGCGGCAGGCCGCCGAGGTAACCCGACGCGGTGGTCTCCAGGGTCTGCACGTCACCGTGCGCGTCGAGCCAGACGATCGCGGGGTCCAGGCCCGCCCGCTGCAGCCCGGTGACGGTGCCCAGCGACGTCATCCACCTAAAGGTATTTCGGCCCTTTACTACTTGCCTGCGACACCGCGTCACCATCAGGCAGCTGGGCACCGAGCACGGCCGCATCGGGGCGTAGCGCCGGCATCGTGACCAGAGCGGCCGGTGCCGTGCCAGCCTCGCCGGTCACCCAGATGCCCGGGTCGGCCTCCAGCATGCCGCGCACCCCTGTGCGGATGATCTTCTGGTCGTCCAGGACGAACAGCCGGTCGGCTCTGGGCGATGTCCGGCTCGGCCTCCAAGTGCCCGCGCACCCCCATGCGGACAACCCCCTGGTCGTCCACGACAAACACGCTGATGGGCCTTCGGGCCGGATCACCAGATGCCGTGTTGCTCACCGTTCCTGACCCCTGACCTTCGCGTGGGATATCCAATCCGCAGGTCACGGCACTACAGCGCGCCACGCACTTCCCGTACTGACCCTAAAGCAGGCTCCACTCGCCCCCAGCTGCGGCCGGCGGCCGCGATCGCCGGGAACTGGACCGGGCCCGGTAGATCAGCCAATGTGGACAGCAGACCGTCACCTGGGCCGTACGGCAGCCCGCGGCGCCAGAAAGGCTGGTGGCAGATGGCCTGCACCTTGCATGTGGCCTGGGACGAGCGGCTGGTCGACTATCACTTCGGGCCCGGCCATCCGCTGGCCCCGGTGCGCCTGGAGCTGACCATGCAGCTCGCGCACCAGTTCGGCCTGTGGAACCAGCCCGGCGTGACCGTGGCCACCCCCGTCCCGGCCAGCGACGCGGACCTGGAGCTGGTGCACGACGCGCGGTATATCGCGGCGGTGCGGTCGGCCAGCCACTGGGCCGAGCATCCCGATGCCAGCAGCGGCCTGCAGGAGACCCGGCTCTGGCAGGCGCGGGCGTTCGGGCTGGGCACCAGGGACCAGCCGGTCTTTCCCGGCATGCACCAGGCCTCGGCCCTGGTCGCCGGGGCGACCCTGGCCGCGGCCGAGGCCGTCTGGTCGGGCTCGGCTCAGCATGGCGCCAGCATCGCCGGCGGCATGCATCACGCCATGGCCGCTCATGCGAGCGGGTTCGGCGTGTACAACGACCCGGCGATCGCCATCGCCTGGCTGCTGGCGCACGGCGCCGGGCGGGTGGCCTACGTGGACATCGACGCGCACCACGGCGACGGGGTGCAGGCCGCGTTCTACGACGATCCGCGG
>JASHPR010000508.1 GCA_030038015.1 Streptosporangiaceae bacterium | reverse complement strand
GTCCCTTGCGGGCCGCGAAGCCGCGTCCCTCGCGGGCCGCGAAGCCGCGTCCCTTGCGGGCCGCGAAGCCGCGTCCCTCGCGGGCCGCGAAGCCGCGTCCCTTGCGGGTCGCGAGGCCGCCGCACGCCGGGACGGCGAGACCGCCGGCGAAGAGGCTGGCCGGGACGGCGAGGACGGCCGGATCGCCGCAGCGCTGGCGGAGATGGAAGCCGCTCTCCAGGCACGCCACCGTCTCGACCAGGAAGCGAACGCGGCGGCGGCCGCGGTGCACGCAGCGCGCGAGCGTGCCCGGTCAGCCCAGGCCGAGCTTGACCGGGTGCAGGCCGAGACCGCCGCCGCCCGCGGGAACCTGCGGGAGGCGCGCGATCCGCTCGTCGGGCTCGGCGCGCCGGCGGCCGATGCGGACAGCCTGGCGGTCTCCTGGGAGCAGCTCGCAGGCTGGGCGGAAGCGCTGGCACAGACGCGGGCTGCGGAACTCGCCGGGGCGCGCGAGGCGGCACAGGCCGCCGCCGGGGAGCGCGACAAGGCCCAGCACCGGTTCGGGCAGGCCGAGGCCGACCTTTCCGAGCTGCGCGCCGAGTCGGCCAGGGCGGGCAGGGCCGAGCAGGAAGCGGAGACGCGCCTGGGCGAGCTGACCGGGCGCATCGCGGAACTCGGCGAGCTGCTGCGCGGTGCCCCGGACGAGCCCGAGATCACGGCGCAGCTCGCGCTGCGCGGCGAACTGGAGGCAGCGGCCGCCGCCACCGAGGAGCGGCTGCTCGCCGCGCGTTCGGCCCGCGGCGACGCCGAGCGGGACCTGGCCGGGCTGGAACGCGCCGAGGCCGCCGCGAGGTCCCGGCTGTCCGCGGCCCGCGACCCGCTGGTCAGGCTCGGCGCGCCCGCCCTCGACGCCGGGGGCCTGCTGGCCGCCTGGACCGCGCTGCAGTCCTGGGCGGCCGGCGAAACCTCTGCCCGGGACCAGGAGATCGCGTCGGCCAGGGAGCGCGTCAGCGCGGCCGGCGCGCGCGTGCACGAGCTCACCGCCCGGCTGAGCGCGGACCTGGCGGCCGGCGCGGTGGAGCTGGCGCCTGAAGCGGTCGCGCCGGGCGCGGCCACAGCGGTCGCCCGGGCGCTGGAACGGGCTCGCGGCGAGACCAGGCGGATCGCCGAGCGCCGCGCCCAGGCGGCGGACCTGGCCGCACGGCGGGACGCCGCGCGGGACGAGCAGCAGGTGGCAAGGATGCTGGGGGATCTGCTGCGCTCGGACCGCTTCCCGCGGTGGCTGGTCACCGCGGCGCTCGACACGCTGGTGGCCGAGGCCTCGGTGAACCTGGCCGGCCTCACGGGCGACCAGTTCGACCTGACCCACGAGGACGGCGAGTTCTACGTCGTCGACCACGCCGACGCGGACTCGCGCCGCTCGGTGCGGACCCTGTCCGGCGGGGAGACCTTCCAGGCGTCCCTGGCGCTGGCCCTGGCGCTGTCCTCGCAGATGACCACGCTTGCGGCGGCGGGCGCCGCCCGGCTCGACTCGATCTTCCTTGACGAGGGGTTCGGCACCCTGGATCCGGAGACCCTCGAGGTGGTCGCCGCCACGCTGGAGACCCTGGCGCAGGGCCAGCGGATGGTCGGCGTGATCACGCACGTCGCCGCGCTCGCCGACAGGGTCCCGGTCAGGTTCGCGGTCAGCCGGGACACGCGGACGTCCAGGGTCGCCCGCGAGGGCCCGGCAGAACCGGCGGATGTGGCGGCCGTGGCCGGTGTGGCGGGCCCGGCTGGCGACGCGGGCCGGGCTGGCGACGCGGGCCGGGCGGGCACGGCATGACCGCCGCCGTCCTGGGCGGCCAGCCCGCGCGGCCGTTCCCGCCCGGTGCCCCTGGGCACGGCGGCGGGGGCGCGATGCGGTTCTCCGTCGACGCGTGGGATCCCTCCTACGGCACGAGCGCCGAGCTCGAGGACTTCCTCAGCGAGTCAGCCGCCCGCGTGGACGTCAACGTGGAGCTGTCCGCGGGCCGGTGGCGGGCCATCGACCCCGATCCGGGCACGCCCGTCCCTCCCGCGCTGCTGTTTGTCGATGGCGTGCGCCGCATCGACGCGCGCGTCTGGATCCACGACACCGCGCCGGGTGGCGGCCCGGCCAGCGATGCGAGCATGGGCCTGTGCGCCTCGTACGCCGCCGGCGTGGTCTGCTGCTGTGCCCAGCAGGCGCACCTGGTGCGGTTCGAGACCAGGCGCGGCCTGTTCACCGTCGCGTCGCGGGCCGGCAGCATCGTGACCTGGGCAGGGGAGTACACCGCCAGCCGCACCGCGGCCAGCAAGGAGAAGCCGCTGTCGGTGACGCTGTCCCAGGCGCTGCAGCGCCGCCTCGGCGACGTGGAAGTGTGGACCGCGGTCGAAGCGCGGGCGGCGATCGCCGGGCACGGCGTGCCTGAGGGCGGTGACCTGCTGGTCATCGACGGGCCGCTGTACGGAAGGCAGCACCTGCCGCGCGCGCTCGGCTACATCAAGTCGCATCGCAGCACCTACCTGCCGCCGGAGCTGAACGCGATCGTCGGCACGCTCTCGGCGGGCCAGCGCACCCCGGCGTTCCTGATCGGGACGAGCTGGGACCGGCACACCTGGTACCTGCGCCTGCCCGTGGCGGCCGGGCCTGCGGTGGCGCCGTGGGCGGGCATCGTCCGCATCGAATGCTCCGCCGACCTGCCGGCCCGCGAGGTGATCGCGCTGGCCGGCCTGAGCCAGGCCTGCCTGGGCCGGTTCGCGTCCGCCGAGTACAAGGACGCCCGTGCCCCGCAGAACCTGTACCCGATCGCCGGCCTGGAGCGCGAACTGCGCCGCCGCCTGGGCGACCCCCGGCTGCTGTACCGGGCCCTGCGGCTCACCGCGCAGTCCGCCGCCGTGCCGCGCTGACGCCATGGCCGAGACTCCAGATCGCTGAGACCGTGGCCGGCGACCAGGTGAAGCCGCTGCTTGAGCGGTTCGCCGCGGACGTGAGCCGCGTGCTGCCGCTGGTCGCGCTGTGGGCGCACGGGTCGCTGGCGCTGGGGGACTATCAGCCGGGCCGCCGTACCGGGTGCTGCGGCTGACCGCGCAGGCCGCCGGCGCGGCTGGCGCGAGCCTAAGCCAGGGCGAGGTCGGTCTGCGGGAAATTGCCGCCGGTGTACAGCAGGGGCTCGTTGGCCAGTCGTGCGACCGCGTAGGTGAGGCAATCGCCGAAGTTCAGCCGGGCCTTGTGCCGCCCCCTGCCGAACCGCAGGTAGGCGTCGATGGCCTCTCGCCAGTGGTGGTCACCGAACGGGATCTGCTCGATGCCGAACTCGTCGAGCAGCCGGATGACGAGATCCCGCGGATCCCGTCCCAGCCGGGACGCCAGCACGAGCCCGGTCTCGGCGAGGGTGGGGGTGCCGATCCCCGCCGAGGATGCGCCGGCCAGTTTGGCTATGAGGTCATGGTGGCCCGGCTCGGCGAAGGTGATGGCGACCAGGGCCGACGTATCGACGATCACACGCCCTCCGGGCCGTAGCCGAGGATCTGGTCCTCCTCGCTCCGGGTAAGCATGCGGCCGAGCTGGTCTGCCGGTATCCGGGGCCAGACCTCGCGCTCAAGGAACCGCAGCGCGTGCGCTTCGCGGTCACCCGGGCTGACCCGGTAGACCAGGCGCTGACGCCGCTCGGCGAGCGCACGGCGGATTGCCTCCGTCTTGGTCTCGCCGGTCATGCGCGCCACCTCGGCGGCCAGCCGCTCGACTTCGTCGTTCTTAATATTCAGCGCCATAATAAAGACGATACACCTTTTTTCTACCATGGTAGATCCAACCCGCGGCGGGTTCACCCCGGGCCGGGCGGCGGGTTCATCCCGGGCCGGGCGGCGCCATCACCCGGGCCGGGCGGCGGGGATCGCCCCGGACCCGGACGGCGGCTTCCATGAGCGGTGCGCCCGGAACGGGCGGGAGACGGCTGCTGCCCGCGCTCGCTCTCACCCGCCGCCTCGGAATACCCGCCGGCTCCCAGGGGTTGCTACAGTTAGCCAAACAAACGAAACGTCGAGTATCGAAAAGGTGAGGTCGCGATGGCGAGCACGGTGGCCGCCGGGAGGGCACGGCAGGGGCAGCGCGAGGCGGCCCGGCCAGCGCCTGGGCCGGCCGGGCACCGGAGGCTGGCCCTGGCGCTCATCCTCACCGCCTCGTTCATGGTCGTCCTTGACTTCAGCATCGTGAACGTGGCGCTGGCGTCGATCGAGCGGGAGTTCGGTTTCACGGCCACCGCGGTGCAGTGGGTCGTGACCGGCTACGCGATCGCGTTCGGCGGGCTGCTGATCCTCGGCGGCCGCGCCGCCGACACGTTCGGCCGGCGCCGCCTGTTCATGACCGGGCTGGCCGTCTTCTCGGCCGCGTCGCTGGCCGGAGGCCTGGCGCACGACCCGGTGCTGCTGGTGACGTCGCGCGTGGTGCAGGGCGCCGGAGCGGCGCTCGTCGCGCCGTCAACGCTGTCGCTGATCACGACCGGGTTCGCCGAGGGGCCGCAGCGCACCCGCGCGCTCGGGATGTACGGTGCCACCGCGTCGATCGGCTTCGTGGCCGGCCAGGTGCTCGGCGGCGTGCTGGTGCAGTTCACCAGCTGGCGGGCGGTGTTCCTGGTGAACGTGCCGGTCGGCATCGCCGCCCTGGCGCTCGCGCCGAAGCTGCTCGGCGAGTCGCGCGCCGCCGCCGGGACCAGGCACAGGCTGGACGTCGGCGGGGCACTGCTGATCACCGGAGCCGTGGCCGCGCTGGTCTTCGCGGTGTCCCAGGCGTACGTGCTCGGCTGGGCGTCGCCGGCCGTGCTCGGCGCGCTGGCCCTGTCCGTGGCGGCGGGCACGGTGTTCGTCGCCGTGCAGCGGCGGCATCCCGATCCGCTGGTCCGCGGCGACCTCCTGCGCCTGCCCGGCCTGCGCAAGGCGGCCACGATGAACCTGCTGCTCGGCCTGTGGAACGCCGGCGAGCTGATTGTGCTGTCCCTCTACCTCCAGCAGGTCCTGCACTACTCGCCGCTCGCTACCGGGCTCGTGATCGCGCCGCAGGGCGTCGTCGGGTTCTCGGCAGGCGCGTTCGGCGCCAGGCTGGCCCGCCGCGTCGGCATCCGCCGGGTGCTGATCCTCACCAGCGCCGTGGCCACGATCGGGTTCCTGTTCCTCACCCGGCTCCCGGCCGGCGGCGGTTACAGCCCCCTGCTCGCCGCGGTGATGCCGGTCGGCTTCGGCACGGCCGGGACCGCGTTCGGCACCATGGTCACCGCGAGCACCGGGGTCGCCGACCACGACCAGGGCCTGGTCGGCGGGGTGATCAACACCAGCCGCCAGGTCGGCGCGGCGGTCGGCGCGGCGCTGCTGCCCGCCGTCGCCGAGGCGGTCAGCCACGGCAGCCGGGCGGCGGCCGGGGGCGACCGGGCGGCGATGCTCACCGC
>JASHPR010000507.1 GCA_030038015.1 Streptosporangiaceae bacterium | reverse complement strand
GCGCTGCTGGCCATCGGGCACCTGACCGGGATGCTGCTGCTCAGCCTGGTGCTGCTGGCCGGGCTCGCGGTCGCGATCCGCAACGCCTACGGCATGCTGGCCGTGCTGGCCGCGCTGGTCACCGTCGCCGCGGTGTGCCTGTATGCGCCCGCGGTTGTGCAGGCCGGGTTCGGCTACGTGATGACCTGGTTCCTGCTGCTGGGCGGGGTGCGGCCGGTGATCGAGCTGGGACGCGAGCGGCGCTGGGGCGGGGGACGGCGTTCCGACGCTGACCAGCTGGCGCGCCTCACGCCGGTGCCCGGCGGGGCGTGGGTGATGATCTTCGGCCTGGTGGCGGTCGCCGCGCTGGCCGTCAGCGCCCGCTGGCTGGTCAGGTGACCGCCGGGCGGGCCGCGTTCGCGCTGACGCAGCGGGCCGTGATCCGCCTGCCGTTCGCGTAGTCGCCGCAGTTGTCCGTTCCGGGGTTGTCGCGCAGCAGGCCGGCCCAGTCGGAAAGCCGCTCGACCCGGTAGCCGTACGCACCCAGCATGGTCCGGATCGCTGCGAGGTTCGGGCGGCCGACGAGGACCGACGGGCCGTGGGTGTAGGCGTCGGCCGCGGCTTTCCCCTCCTCGTCGGCATCCTCGGTTATGACGTTCACGTTCGGCGCGGGCCCCATCATGTGCGGGCTGAACGTGTCGATGATCAGGTACCCGGCATTGGTCCGGCGGATTCCGGCCAGCAGCTCGTTGTAGCGCAGCGTGTGATACAGGAACCCGAGGCACAGCACGACGTCCGCCTCGAAATCCTGCGTGCTGAGCACCTCGTGCACATCGCCGGTGATGAAGCGGGCGCGATCGGCCCCGTAGCCGTACTCCCCGAGGTTCTCCGCCGCGGCCTTCACCAGGTCCGGCCGTGCCTCGATGCCGGTCACCGAGCGTGCTCCGTTCGCCAGCGCCGCGAGCGACCAGCGGCCGTCGTGACTGGCGAGGTCGAGTACTGACGCGCCTGCGAAGACGTCCCGGTTCTCGCCGAATATCGCCTCGTAGCGCAGGTTCAGCCGCGCGGTGGTCGGATGGGTGCTGCTCGTCATGTAGAAGCGCGGGAACTGCTCGAAGAACCACGAGGCCGTGCGGGACCCCGGTGCCGAATCGGTGCTGGCGAGGGCGCCCACGTCCGGGGGCGGGGCGGCCTGCCGCCGGGCGCCTCTCGGAGGCCGCTCGATGCGCCACGCAACCCCGCGCAGCGCCCTTGCCGCCTGCTGTCTGAGCGACATGCGCGCCATGGTAGCGAGCGCCGGGCGTGCCGGGTCCCGCGCTCCGCAGCTGCCGGACCTGAGCCTGGGTCAGCGGCTGCCAGGTGCCGCCGAGCGGGCCGGCCGGTAACCTCGGTCGGCGTGAACACGCCACAGCACCGCGCAGACCGACCCGGGTGTCGTCGCGGAGGCGTGGGCCGCATGGCGCGAGGAGGTCGCCTTCGCCGAGCAGTTCGCCCGTGATCACGACCTCGGCTTCATGGGCACCGACTCGGAGGGTGAGCCGGTCTCGCTGCGCGAGCTGCTCGTGCACATGATCGAGGAGTACGCCCGCCACAACGGGCACGCCGACCTGCTGCGCGAGCGCATCGACGGGCGCATCGGCCAGTAGCATGAGGCGGCCGCCAGCCGCGGCGCGGATGCCGCCGCGGCCGGCTCCGAGGTCAGCCGGTCATCGTGCGTCCGGTTTCCTCCCCTGTCCGCCGGGCCTGCCCGATGACGCGGGCTTCTTGGACGCTGGCCCCTCCTCCGCCATGACCTGCTCCAGCGCCTTCATGAGCCGGGGCGCGAGGCGCTCCGCCAGCGCGGGGGCCAGCGCGTCGGCGAGCTCGGAGGCGAACGCCTCCGTCAGAAGCATCTTTTCGAGCGCCCCGCCCCGTGTCCTTGCCCGCCCGGAACCGAGCACCTGCTCGAACAGGGCAGCGGTGGTGGCCATGTCCCGCACATGTGACTCGGAGGATGGGCCGGGCTCATTGAATATGTCGCGGATCAGGTCATCGATAACCGCGTCCATCTGGTCCTTGCTTGATTCCCTGGATGATTCAGCCGCCATGACCGTTCCTTTGCATGCCGTTGCCGATATCTGAACGGCCCGCCCTCCGGCCATCCGATGGTGGAATGACCCGAGGGCGGGCTCTTTCCGTGCTCGCTGCGCGAGGTTGCTAGCGCACGGGGCTGCTACCGCGCGAGCGCGGCGAGCAGCAGCGGGTGCTCCATGAGCCCGTCGCCCTCTTCGCGGCGCCGTGCCAGCGCGGCGAGCAGCAGCGGGTGCTCGATCAGGCGCTCGCCCCGCTCGCGGCGGCGGCGCATGAGCGCGGCGAGCAGCAGCGGGTGCTCGATGACCGGCCCCTCATCCTCCTCGCGGCGCCGTGCCAGCGCGGCGAGCAGCAGCGGGTGCTCGATCAGGCGCTCGCCCCGATCGCGGCGGCGGCGCATGAGCGCGGCGAGCAGCAGCGGGTGCTCGATGACCGGCCCCTCATCCTCCTCGCGGCGCTCGATGAGCGAAGCGAGGAGTTCCTCCTCGGCCGCCTCGGCCACCTGGCTGCGCTCTGCGGTCATTGTCATGAATCCCCCTTTTAAAGCGGTAATTCCGGCGAAGACGGAATTCCAAGCAGGGGCAGCCGTCGTGCTGCCCGCTGCACGTCTATGAAGCATCGCCGTTGTACCCGGGCGGCCCTTGGCAGACACGCGCAGCAGGCGGAACTTCAGCGAGCTTTCCGCTTAGCATTAATATCGGCGCGCCAGGCCCGGATAAGGCAATCCCGAGGGCAAGTTCTGGCTTCCGCCGGCGGCCGGGGCGGCGAGCCTCCGGCCGGTCCCGTCGTCCGCGCCGACCCGGGGATCATCCCCGAGCGTGTGTGCAATTAATGTCGTGGGAGCAGCATTGAGCGCACACGGCGATGCCGGGCGACCCGGCAGGCCCGCGGCGCGGTTTCCCCTGAACCTGAAGGGGGACGTGACACCACGATGTCATCTGAGGCGGCTCCGGCGTCGCCAGAGTTCGACGCACGGGATCTCGTCGCGGGCGCGGGCCTGCTGGCGGCTACCGCGAACGTGGTCATGCAGCTCGCCCGTCCCGAGGTCGGGTACGGCGTGCTGGAGAGCACCGTCGAGCACGCGCAGCTCATGCGCCATCCGGTGCGCCGCTGGCTGACCACGGTGACCTACCTGTCGGTGGCGCTGATGGGCACGCCCGAGGAACGCGCGGCCGTGCGGCAGCTGGTGAACCGCTCCCACGCCCAGGTCCGGTCGACCGGCGACAGCCCGGTCAGCTACAGCGCGTTCGACCCTGGCCTGCAGCTGTGGGTCGCGGCGTGCCTGTACCAGGGCATGAACGACGTGCACACCGCGCTGCGCGGGCCGCTCGACGAGCAGACCGCGGAGGAGATCTACCAGGCAGCGCGCAGCTTCGGCGCGACCCTGCAGATGCCCGCCGGGATGTGGCCGGCCGACCGCGACGCGTTCCGGAGCTACTGGGAAGCCGCGCTGGCGTCGGTGCGGATCGACCCGCCGGTGCGCGCCTACCTCGGCGAGCTGATCAGGCTGGCGTACCTCCCCGCGCCGCTGAGCACGCTGCTGGCGCCGGCCAACCAGTTCCTCACCGCCGGCTTCCTGCCCGCGCCGTTCCGCGACCAGATGCAGCTGCGGTGGACCGAGCGGGATCAGCGGCAGTTCGAGGCGGTGCTGCGCGCGGTCGCCCAGATCGACCGGATGCTGCCAGCCCCGGCACGGCGCTTCCCGTTCAATGCCTGTCTCCTGGGCTGGCGGTGCCGCCGCTGGCTGCGCGCACGCGGTCTCTCCGGGATCTTGAACGTGACGGCCCGGGGCGGGCCGGGCTGACCATGCCGCAGGCGCTGGCGACGTCGCCCCTCGGGGCCGAAGTGCCGCCCCCAACGAGGTGGTGGACTCCACGCTGTTTGCAGAGGAACAGCATGGAGTCCACGACCCCGTTCGCTCGCCGTGGGTCCTCGTTCTCCAGCTCGCATTCGAGGTTCGCCGGGGCGCGGGGCAACATCGGCGTCCGGGTCGTCGTTCATCGCGGCGATCACGGCCATCGGCGCGCCGGCGACGGCACCGGCGATCGTGCGGACCCTGAAGTCGTCCGGCCGGCGCCCGGCTGCGCGGTCAGGGCTGGTAGGACCCGGGGACCCAGGCCCGGGCGGTGACGCCGACCGCGTTCCAGGCGTTGATGGTCACCACGAGAGCGAGCAGCGCGGCCATCTCACGCGGGCTGAACCGGGCGGCCGCCGCGTCGTAGTCCGCGGCTGGCACGTGGTCGCCCGCCATGAGCGTGACCGCCTCGGTGAAGGCCAGCGCCGCCCGCTCCCGTTCGGTGAAAAACGGGGTCTCCCGCCAGGCCGGCAGCGCGTACAGGCGCTGCTCGGTTTCCCCGACGGCCCGGGCGTCCTTGGTGTGCATGTCGATGCAGTAAGCGCAGCCGTTGAGCTGCGAGGCACGGACCCGGACCAGCTCGCGCAGCCGCTGGTCGATGCCGGCCCGGTCCAGTTCCGTGGTGGTGGCCTGGTCCAGGCGGGCCAGGGCGCGCGCGGCATCTGGGGCCTGGGCGTCGAAGTCCAGCCGGACCGGGATCTGCGGGGTGGCGGTGGGCTCTGTGCCGGTGTCGGTGGTCGTCATGAGACCGAGGCTACGGGGATAACGGCCCACTGATAAGGTCCACTTCTATGCGCAAAACGTGGGCCACTTCCGGCCCCGACCTGCACCTGGAGCTGCCGGGCGGCAAGGTCCGGGCCGGGCTGGAGGCCGCGCTGCGCGACGCGGTGCGGGCCGGGCGGCTGGCGGCCGGGACACGGCTGCCCTCCTCCCGGGCGCTGGCGGCCGACCTGGGGATCGCCCGCAACACCGTCGCCGAGGCGTACGGCCA
>JASHPR010000506.1 GCA_030038015.1 Streptosporangiaceae bacterium | reverse complement strand
GCCGGGGCCAGCGCGGCCGGGACCAGCGCCGGGGCCGCGCCCGGTGCAGCCGGTGCGGGGTGGATGAGCGCGGGCGCGTGCCGCCATGCCAGGAAGGCGGCCGCGCCGAGCGGGATCGGCGGCAGGTAGGTGACGGCCCGGTACAGCAGCACGGCGGCGGTCACCTGCGCGCTTGCCCGGTGGCCCGCCCCGGCGGCCAGCACGCTCACCAGCCCGAGTTCGGTGATCCCGAGTCCGCCCGGGGTGACCGGCAGCACGGTCAGCAGCCGGACGAACGCGAACGCCGCCAGGGAGGTCTGCCACGGCACCTGCGCCTGGGACAGGCCGGTGCAGCGCAGGCACGCCAGCAGCACCAGCCACAAGAGGACGTTGGCCGCCGCCGTGGTCACGGTGATCCGCCAGCCGCGTGCGGCCACGAGCCCGGCGGCACGGCCGCGGAAACCGGCCAGCGACCCGGCGATGGACGGCACCGGTCGGCGTGCCAGCGGGCAGGCGACGGCGGCCGCGCGCTGCAGCACCTGGCCGGCCCAGAGCGCGAACCGCTCGCTGCGCAGCAGCAGGGCGAGCCCGGCCGCCGCGGCGGCGAGCAGGGCCACGCCCACGGCCGCCGCGCTGACCAGGGCGGCATCGGGCCTGGTGACGGTCAGCAGCGCCAGCAGCGCGAGGACCGGCAGGCCCAGCCGCGCGAACACGTTCCAGATGCCCGACACCAGCGTGTACAGCACGTACTCTTCCGTGCCCACGCCCCAGCTGGACAGCATCGCCCAGCTCACCCCCATGCCCAGGGCGCCCCCCGCGGGCAGGGTGTTGGCCACGGCGTTCGAGCCGAGGTTGACCGTCGCGGCCTCGCGCAGCCGCAGCGATGGCAGCACGGCGCAGATCCCGAACCAGTACGAGGCGAGGCTGGCGACGGCGGCGATGCCCACGAGCGCGGCACCCAGCCAGGTCATTCCCTGCAGGCTGTGCCACACGCTGTGGTAGGACGCGAACCGGGGGAGCGCCAGCCCGAAGGCCACCGCGATAACGGCAGCCGAGAACGCTGCCCGCAGAACCTTCCGGCCGCGGTGGCGTTGCCCGGCGGTCACTCGCGCCCGGCCGTGCGGCGCTGGCAACTCTGCAAAATTACTTACCCCGGGGTCGGGCGGCGCATTTCCTGCGTTCGGTGCTGCCGGGGTCCCGGGCAGCACATCAACGGTACGTCACCCGGCGGCAGGATCCGGCCAGGTGGCCGAAACTACGATTCGTAGCAGTCTTCCTACGCTAAGTTCCATTCACATGGCGCACCCGCGTGAGCACCAGCCGTGACCGCCTTATCCAGCGTCGCCGTGGTCGGGCTCGGCTACATCGGGCTGCCGACCGCGGTGTCGCTGGCCACCGGCGGCCTCGAGGTGATCGGCGTCGACGTGAACGCGGGCATCGTCGAGCGGGTGAACCGCGGGGAGACGCCGTTCGCCGAGCCGGACCTGTCGGTCGCGGTCAGCGGCGCGGTCGCGATGGGGCGGCTGCGCGCGCAGCAGGAGATGCCCCAGGCCGACGCGTACGTGATCGCCGTGCCCACGCCCTTTGCCGGCGATCATCAGGCAGACCTCAGCTATGTCACCGCGGCGGCGGAGGCGGTCGCGGGCGTGCTGCGCGGCGGCGAGGTCATCGTGCTGGAGTCGACGGCGCCGCCGGGAACCACCCGCCGGGTCAGCGAGCTGATTGCAGCCCGGCGCCCCGACCTGCACCTGCCGCACGTCCCCGACGTCCCGCCGGACGTGCACGTGGCGCACTGTCCGGAACGGGTGCTGCCGGGGCGGATCATGATCGAGATCGCGACCAACGACCGGGTGATCGGCGGGCTCACGCCCGCCTGCGCCGCGCGCGCGGTCGAGCTGTACCGGACGTTCTGCCATGGCGAGCTGATCGTCACCGACGCGGCGAGCGCCGAGATGGTCAAGCTCGCCGAGAACGCCTACCGCGACGTCAACATCGCCTTCGCCAACGAGCTCTCGCTGATCTGCCAGCGCCTCGGCCTGGACGTCTGGGAGATCCGGCAGATGGCGAACCACCACCCCCGCGTCGACATCCTGCGGCCCGGGCCCGGTGTCGGCGGCCACTGCGTCGCCGTGGACCCGTGGTTCATCGTCGCGGCGGCACCCGACCTGGCCAGGCTGACCGCCACCGCGCGGGCGGTCAACGACCACATGCCCGCGCACACGGCGGAGCAGATCGTCGCCACCTCGCGCCGGTTCCGGGACCCGCGCATCGCCTGCCTCGGCCTGGCGTTCAAGGCGGACGTCGGGGACATGCGGGAGAGCCCGGCGGTCGACATCACCGCCCGGGTCGCCGCCGCCCTGCCCGAGGTGAAGATCCACGTGGCCGAGCCGCACGCGCCGGGCCTGCCCGGCCGGCTCGGCGAGTTCGGCAACGTGGTGCTGACCGACGCCGAGCACGCCATCGCCGACTCCGACGTGATCGCGCTGCTCGTCGACCACAGCTGCTTCCGCGCCGTCAAGAAGACCCAGCTCGCGGGCAAGGTCGTCTACGACACCCGCGGCATGTGGGCGTAGGGGCACTACCCTCCCTGTCAGGCGATGCGCGGCTTGCTGCTGTGTGCGCTAACTGCTGCTGGAACGACATTTTTCGCACACAGCGGTGAGCGAGGTGCCAGGTGAGCGAGGTGCCAGGAGAACTACTTGGCCCGGCGGGAGCCCTCGCGGTGTGCTGCCGTGGGCGAGTCGTTGAGCTGTGCCGGCACCTGCAGCTGCGGCTGCCCGGCGGCATAGGTGCCCCCGTAGTAGCCGTACCGGTAGCCGTAGCTGCCGCTCCGCCTGGTCGCCTCGTTCAGCACCAGCCCCACCACGCGGGCGTTGACGTGGGCGAGCTTCTCCGCGGCGCGCTGCAGGTCGCCCCGGCTGGTCTGGCCGGCCGCCACGATCAGCAGCGTGGCGTCGGCGTCCTTGGCCAGCAGCACGGCGTCGGTGACCGGCAGCACCGGGGGGCTGTCGATGAGCACCAGGTCGAAGAGCCCGCGCAGGGCCGAGAACACCTCCTGGATGCGCCTGCCGTGCAGCAGCTCGGCCGGGTTGGGCGGAAGCTGCCCGCTGCCGAGCAGCCACAGGTTGTCGTCTCCCGGGACGGCCTGGACCAGCTCCTCGACCGGAAGCTCGCCGAGGATCGCGGTGGTCAGGCCCTGGCTCTCGTCGAGCCCGAAGAACTGGCCGAGCCGGGGCCGGCGCATGTCACACGAGACCAGCACCACCCGCTGGCCGGCCTGGGCGAACATCGCGCCCAGGTTCGACAGGGTGGACGTCTTCCCCTCGCCCGCGGCCGGGCTGGTGACCAGGATCGTCCGCAGCTCGCGCTCCTGCCTGGCGAACTGCAGCGAGGTGCGCAGCGACCGGTAGGCCTCGGCGGCCGGCGACGTGGGCTTGGCCAGCGACACGACGAGCGGCCGGTCCCGCTTCTTCCACGAGTTGACCAGCGGCACCGAGGCGAGCACCGTGGCGCCGCCGAACTCCTCGGCCGCCTCCTTGGTGGCCACCGCGTCGTCCAGGCTCTCCCGCAGGAACGCCACGGCCAGGCCCAGGATCAGGCCGGCCGCCAGCCCGAGCGCCCCGTCCTCCGTCGGCTTCGGCGAGCTCGGCGACGACGGGGGCTGGGCGGGGGTGACCAGGACCAGACCGCTGGTCTCGCTGGGGCTGTTGACCTGCATCTGGGTGAGCTGCTCGCCGAGCACGGCCTGCTGGTTGACCAGCGCGGTCTGCTCGGACGCGGTGCCGGCCGTGCCGTGCAGCTGCTTGAGCTGCTTGCTGATCGACTTGATCTGCGCCCGCAGCTGCCCCTCGGCCTGCGCCAGGCTGTCCAGCGCCACCGCCTGCTGGTAGTTGACGAACGCCCTGGCGTAGGCGTTGGCGGTTGCCGCGGCCGTGGCCGGGCTCGACCTGACCGCGGTAATGGCGATCACGTTCGTCTGGGCGACCTCGGACGCGCTGACCGGGGGCGTGCTGCCCAGCGCGCGCTGCACGGCCCTGGTCACCGGGGCGCTGGTCACCAGCTGCAGCATGGTCTGCACCTCGGTCGTTGTGACCGGCTGCTCGCTGGCCCCGAGCGCGCTGGCCTGGCTGGAGGGCTGCACCAGGACCTGGGCCGACGCCGTGTACTGCCGGGGCTCGGTGAACGAGATCGCGAGGCTGACCGCCAGGCCGAGCAGGGCTAAGCCGATCACCCACCGTTTCCGCCTGCGTACCAGCTCTGCGTAGGAACGTAGCGTCGGATCGGCGCCGAACTCGGCCGTCATGCGGTCCCTCCCGGGCCTGGTCTGCGGTGAGGTAAAAGCGCGCTGCGGTAACAACGTTGAGTGTAGTTATGACTACGCTAGGTAGGTGATGGTTTCCCGGCCAGAAGTGCTCGTGCTTTGCACGGCGAATATCTGCAGGTCGCCAATGGCGCAGGCGCTGCTCGCCGATCGCCTGGCGGCGCTGGGACGGGCCGTCACGGTGCGTTCGGGCGGCATGCTCGGTGGCGGAGAGCCGCCGTGCCCGCAAGCCGTTTCCGTCATGGCCGGCTACGGGCTCGATATATCCGCGCACCGCAGCCGCCGGGTTGCCGCCGGGGACTTTGAGCGCGCCGACCTGACGCTCGCCATGGGGCGGGAGAACCTGCGCTACGCCGTGGTCGAGGCGCCTGCCGTGTGGCCGCGCGCGTTCACGGTCAAGGAGCTGGTCCGGCGCGGCGAGGGCATAGGCCCTCGCCTGCCCGGCGAGAGCCTGGCCGGCTGGCTCGGCCGCGCGCACCAGGGACGGGAGCGGGCGGCGCTGCTCGGCGACAGCGCGGACGACGACGTGGCCGACCCTGCCGGGGGCCCGCGCCGCGGCTACGCCGAGACGGCGGCGACCCTCGGCGGGCTGCTCGGCCGGCTCACCCGCCTTTGCTGGGCCGATTCACCCGGAACGGACGCTTAGCCGCGCGCCCGGGCCGGTCCCGGGGGCACGGGAGACCATCCTGGCG
>JASHPR010000505.1 GCA_030038015.1 Streptosporangiaceae bacterium | reverse complement strand
GCGTGCGAAGTCGATGACCCGCTCATCGACTGTCCCGACGTTCCAGTACTCGAAGACACCCCAGTCCCCGGCCGCCACGTTGCCTAGGAGCTCCGGCCGCCGGTCTTCGACGGACAAGAACGCCGGCTTGAGGAACTGGTACACCTGCTCCTTGCCTTTGAGGACCGCACCGTTGGGCATCAGATTCCAGACGATGTTGTCGGCAAGCTGCGCCTTGGCTGCTTCGTCTTCGCCGCTGATCAGATGATAAGCAAGCAGCGAGAAGGGGGTCCGGTTGGCGAGGAGGACCTCTGCTAGCTGTTCTTGTTTCATCGCTCTGACTCCTTTGATCCCAGGACCGGACACGTCCATACAAACTGACTCGTCGCGCGACAGGCAGGGTCCTTCGCCCCTGGAGCTTCGGGAAGCCTTGGGAGCTGGACCCGGTCCTGGTAGAACTCGCCAACTGGGGTGTCAGGAACGAACCCGAGGCGGTCCGGGATCTCCCAGGTCATCGACGCGCCCGGGCTGCCCGGCTGCTCCCGCGCTTCCTCTTCGTCTCCGCGCGCTCTGCCGCCCGCCGCTGCTTGCGGGGCGGCTTCCGCCCGGGCAGGTCATCCGGACTCGGCGGCATCGAAGAGTTCCCGCTGTTGCGTGACCCCGCGCGCTCCGCCGCCTCAAGCTGCTTGCGCAGATCAGCGGCCAGTGCTTCCAGCGCCGCGATCTGCTCCGCCTGCGCCGCCAGCCGCCGCTCCTGCTCCCCGATCCGCTCCGCCTGCTCCCGGATCAGCCCATCACGCGGATCCGCAGACGGCTCCTCCGGCGGCGCATCGCTCACAGGCCGGAATCATCCGGCCAGCCGCGCGCAGCCGCTGCGTAACACCGCACCCGACGCTGAAACGTGTCCAGCGACCGGCACATCGTGGTGCGTGTCATCATCGCGAGCACGGAGTGTCGCTTCCGGCGAATCCCGGCCGCCGGATCAGGTCAGCCGGAATCCTCTGGTGACGCCCACGATGACAGGCATGTGGTCACCGTGACTGCGGGCCGCCGGACGAGTAGCTCTGTGACAGAACGTGACCTGCGGCCGGGCGGGCTTGAACGCTCTATCCGCCGTCCGCCCCGCGTGCATCCGAGAGGATCCGGACGTTGAGGGCCAGGGCCGGGCCGGGGCGCGCCTGCCACGGCGGAACCGGACGGAACGTCTAGGGATGGCCGGCATGCGGAGCGGGCTGGCCGGGCGCCGCGAGCAGCTGGCCGGTCCAATCCGGCCCATCGCTCATCGCCGCCTGCATCCCGTGCCATGCCGCGGCCGCGATGAACAGCGTCCTGCCGTCCTCGCCGCCGAGCATGCACGCAAAGCACCCTCGATCGACGGCGACCGTGTTGAGCACCTCGCCGCCCTCCCGCACGCGCACGCAGCGCTGGCCGGGAACGCTCGCGACCCACACGGCACCGTCGGCGTCCGCGCAGATGCCGTCGGGCGCGTGCTCAAGGTCAGCCCAGACCCGGCGGCTGGCGAGGGTCCCATCGCCGGCCACCTCGAACGCGACGAGCTGCTCGGCGTGCGAATCAGCCACGATGAGCGTGCGGTCATCATCGACCAGCGCCATGCCGTTGGGCCACTGCAGGCCATCCGCGACCTCGCGCATGCCGCCGTCCGGCCGGACACACACGATTCCCGGTCCTCCGTTGACGTAGGCGAGCCCGGCCGCGTCAACCACGAGCTCATTGAACGGCGGACGGCCGGCAGCGGTCAGGTCCGCCACCGTATCCAGCGTCCCGCCCGGCTCCTGGCGCAGCAGCCTGCCCTGCGGCCCGTCCACGACGAGCATCCGCCCGTCGGGAAGCCAGTCAATGCTCAACGGAATGGTCCGCGGCGCCAGACGAGCCACCACCTCGCGCTCGCCGTCGCCGCTCACGGCCAGTACCTCGCCGGCACCCCAGTTGCACAGCCAGGCGCGTCCGTCCCGCCATCGGGTCGACTCCGGAAAGCCCAGGCCGTCAGCTACAACGCGGATCTCGCTCATCTCGCAATCTTGCTACAGATGGCCCAGGGTGACCTTCCTGTTTTCACCGGGCGTGAACGCCTGAGGTCAGCACGTCCAGGCCCAGGTCGAGGGCTGGGCTGGAGTGGGTCAGGGCGCCGACCGCGATGAAGTCCACGCCGGTCTCCGCGACCGGGCGCGCCGTGTCCAGCCGCAGGCCGCCGCTGGCCTCCAGCCGGGCTGCGGGGTAGCGCCGGGCGATGGCGACCGCGGCGCGCAGGTCGGCGACGCCCATGTTGTCGAGCAGGATCAGCCCGGCGCCGGCGGCCAGCGCGTCGCGGACCTGCCCGAGATCGTCGCACTCGACCTCGAGCGGCAGGTCCGGCGCTGCGGCCCGCACGGCGCGGATCGCGGCCGTGATCCCGCCCGCCGCGGCCACGTGGTTGTCCTTCACCAGCGCGGCGTCGCCGAGCCCCATGCGGTGGTTCACCCCGCCGCCGCACCGCACCGCGTACTTCTCGAGCTGGCGCAGGCCGGGCGTGGTCTTGCGGGTGTCACGCACCGCGCACCCGGTGCCGGCGACCGCGTCCACCCACGCCCGGGTGGCGGTGGCCACCCCGGACAGGTGGGTCAGGAAGTTGAGCAGGGTCCGCTCGGCCCCGAGCATCTCCCGCAGCGGCGCGGCGATCCGCAGCACCTCGGTCCCGCGGCCGATCCGGTCGCCGTCCCGGCGCAGCGGCTCGGCAGCGCCGGGAGGTACCCCGGCGGCGTCGAGGACGGCGAGCGCGACCGGGAGGCCGGCCAGCACGCCGGGCTGGCGGGCGACCACCGCGGCCACGGCGGTCGCGCCAGGCCCGGCCGTTGCCGCCGACGTGACATCGGGCCCGTAGCGGAAGTCCTCGTCGAGCGCGCAGCGGACGGCGCGCTCGGCGTCGCCCGGATCGAGCCCGGCGGCGAGCAGCTCGTCGGCGACCTGCGGGTGCAGGGTCATGCCCAAGCCCCGGCTGCCGCGGGGACGGCACCGGCGGCCACCGGCTGCCCCTCCTCGACCCGCAGCACCGTGTGCTGCGCCCCTCCGTCGCTGGCCGGCGGGACGTCGCGCCACCGGTGGCAGCCCCGGCTCTCGGCCCGGGCCAGGGCGGCCACGGCGACCAGGACCGAGACCGTGTGCAGGCTGGTCGCCTCGACCGATGCGAGGTCCAGGCCGCTGCCCGCGGGCGGCGCCTGCTCCAGCAGCTCGAGCAGCCACTCCAGGCCCTCCCGGTCCCGCACCACCGCGGCGTGCCGCGACATCGCCGCGGC